>JANMGF010000674.1:0-6625 GCA_031374535.1 Polyangium sp. (in: bacteria) | reverse complement strand
AGGCCATCGGCGAGGGCGGCGAGGAGCGCGTGATACACCTTGGGCGTGGCCTCCGTCAGGGGTCCCTGGACCTTCACGGCCTCTTCGGCGAGGGCCTTGGCAATGACGCCGGCATGGGTGCGGGCAGAGGCGACGACCTTGTCGCTGACGCGGATCTGATTCTGGACTTGTTCGCTGAGCTTCGCCATGGGGGGTTCCTCCGAGGAGCGGAGGGTATGGCGGGAGGTGCGGAGGAGGCAAGGGCGAAAAAGTCGGGCGGGGCCCCCGTCAGCGGACGGGGTTGCACCTGCGGCCAGGGCACGGCGTTCGAGGGGGAGCGCTCAAGGAAGCGCGTGCATCTGCTCGCGCCATTCCGTGCCGGCGAGGGCGGGGCATATCTGCTCCACCTCGGGCTCGAAGCAGGCATTGAACTCGTCTTCGCTTATCTTGACATGACCGAAGTGTAACTTGTTCTCGCATCGCATCTGCGCGCGATTCAAGGTGTACCAGAAGCGCGCGCCGTGCATGTCCTCGCATGGGGCGCACCCGATGGGATTCTGCCCTGTGCACGATACGTGGGCCGGGCACATCGTCATCACACAGCCGGCCTGACAGGCATCCTCATAGCCCTCGGGCGTGCCCTCGCAGTAGAAAAAGCCCGAACTCGGCTGGCACATCTCGAACACCTCACCGAGGTCGTCGTCGCAGATGTCGGAGCCCGGGATATCCGATGCGGCGCGGCGCATCTTCACGCCTAGGCCGACAGCGAGGGCGATCGGTACGGCGATGGCGGCGGCGATGAGCTTCTTGCGGCGGGTCATGGGTTGCTTCCTCGCACTCGTCCCGAGCCAGGATCGGGCGGCGCGGGCGGCTACGAGGGAGAGTTCGGCGCGGGAGAGCCGGGAGGCGTCTGAAGAGAACGTCCGCAGGAGAGCGCTCGAGGAAGCGCGCACGATACAGGGCCCATTCAGGCGACGGGGGTCGGCGTCGAGTCCGCCGTCTGCGCGTCGTCGTCGTCCGGATCCTGCTCGCCGAGGAGCTGCATCCATCGCCGGCCCGAGTCGGGGGTCGGCCGGACCGTGTTGACTTCGACCTCGGCCTCGTCGTTTCCGAGGTCCTCCGCGATCTTTTGCGCCTTCTTTTGCACGGCGAGCTGCACATAGTCGAGCTCGATCGCGGCCCGCTCCGCGAGGGCGACTTCGTGGGCCCGTTCGAGGGCGTTGTAACGGGAGGCGAGCTCGCGTTCGCGTTCGAGGATCCGGGAGCGGTCCGCGGCGAGCAGGCGGAACCGTTCCTCGGCGCGTTTCTGGAACAGAACGACGAAAGTGACGGCTACGCTTGCGACGAGGAACGCTAAGATCCACGCGAGAGTTGATTCCATAAATCCCCTCCGAGAACTGCGATGCACCAAAGGTGAAGGGCGACGAGCCCGCGGAGCACCCACACCAGGTAACTCGCGCGGGCCTCGCCCGAGGTGAGAAAAGGGAGCGCCGGGAAGGCGGATATCGGAGCCGCTACGACCGCGATGGCGTGCCAGGGGCGCGGCGGTTTACGACGGCGGGCCCATATCGCGATGGTGGCGATCTCGACGGCGAGCGCCGCGAGGTGGAGGCCTCCGGCGTAATGGAACCAGGCTTCACCACCGAGCGCTGGGTAGCGCGCGGTCATGAGCCCCGACGTGCCCAGCCATATGACGAGGAGAGGCCACGAGTATGCTCGTAGGAATATCCACCGGATCCACGCGAGGCTGCCGGCGGGCCATGCGAAGTAAAGCACCACATCGAGAGCAAGAAGGGTGCGGTTTCGGAGCCCGGAGAGGGGCTCGGGGCCGGGGGGCGGAAGTGCGTTTACGATGAGGTCGCGAAGTACGGCCAAACCGAACCAACCGCACCATACAATCGCCAGGAGATAGGCCGCTTGTCGCTCCTTGGAGCGTCGCCGGGCGTACGCGTACACGAGGCAGAGCACGCAAGCTGCGCCATGCAACACCGCGGATGTGAGAGCGAGGCTCACGTGCTATTTCGTGGTCGTGTGCCCGCCATGCGGCGGCGTCCACATGTCCGCAGAGCCCGCCTCGACCAGCGCCACGACATACGCGCCGTCCTGATGAACCGCCGCGAGGCGCATCGCGCGACCCTCGACCGTGACGATCCCATCCGCCCCGATCCCGTTCGCCGAAGCGGCCTGCCGGAGCGCCGCGAGCACGTCAGGCGGGACGGCGAAGGGAGGCGCCTCCTTGGGGCCCTCCTCGGGGCGCGCCCAGCGAACGCCGGACGTATCGGACACGAGCACGAGCCGAGGAAGATCGCCCTGCGCGAGGGCGAGGAGCAGATCGGGCGAGTAGCTGGGGAGCGGGGTACGAAACACGTTGTGTCGCCTTTCGGGTACAGAAGGACAGACCGGAAGTTTGTCCTTACACGAACCGAAGGCGGGGAGCAACGGTCACGGAACGGCGTTCGACGCGGGGGAGGGATCAGGCTTGATCGGACGCAGGAAACGCGAGTCGCCGTGGGTCGAGCTCACCGGATGTCTTCGCAGGAGTCGAAGGAATGGGGTTGGTTGGTATCGCAGAGGAGGCGCTGGTCGAAGCAGCATCCGCTACAGGTGTCGCTCGCCTTCCGCGTGCTGCACCGCTCGTAGCAGTTGAACGATGGCTTGTTGCACTCTTTCCGTGGCGCATATTCGCCGCCGTCGAGGCTGGCGTACCTCCTTTGGGGCTTTTCGCGCGGACGGCAACCCGCACCCATGAGGAGCATGACCCCGGCTATCATGACCACGTGATGGGTTCTCATTGCTCCAGTGGAGCGCGCCCTGGGCGCCCCCGGCCTCGCAATCATCGAAGACCGCCGCGAGATCCTTGTCGCAGACATCTGCGCTCAACGTGTCCGACCCGGCGCGGCGCACCGTCAGGCCCACGCCGAGGGCGAGGGCGAGCGGGAGGCTGAGGGCGGCGGCGATGAGCTTCTTGCGGCGGGTCATGGGCTGCTTCCCTGCGTGCGGGTCCGATGACTCTACAAGATCGACCCTCCTCGATGCACCCCGCTTGACATCCGCCCGCCTTTGCCGCCCCGTTCATCGCCCATCCCGTGGCCCCGTCCCCCCCGCTCCCCGCCCTCGTCCGCCTCTGCGACGACGACCCCGCAATCCGGCGTGACGCCGTCGACTCCCTGGATCTCCGCGCCCTGCCCGCCCGCTTCGCCCTCCGCCAAACCTTGCTCGGCGACGAGGACGCCGAGGCCCGCGCCCGCGCGGCCCAGAGGCTCGGCGAGGCCCGCGCCCGTCGTTTCGCCTCCGACCTCGCCCTTGCCCTCGGCGACCCCATGCCCTCCGTGCGCGACCGCGCCTACCGCGCCCTCGCCCGCCTCGAAGCCCGCGAGCTTTTGCCCCACGCCGCCCGCGCCGTCCGCCACGAGCCCATCTGGTGGGTGCGCCGCAGTGCCGTCCGCGCCGCCGCCGCCGTCGCTGGCAAGGACGCGCTCGCCCTGCTCGTCGAGGCCCTCGGCGACCCCTTCTGGCGCGTCCGCCACGCCGCCGTCCAGGCCCTCGTGGTCCTCGGCGAGGACGATCCCGAGGTGCGTGAGGCCACGACGCGTGCCGCGACCGAGGACGCAACCGGCGCCGTCACATCCGCCGTCCATTACCTCACGTCCGCCTGGGCCAGCGCCGCAATCGAGGCTCCTCCCACGGCCCCTTCGTTGCCCCTCTTCCTCGCCGAGGGCCTCGCCGACGAGGACCCGGCCGTCGTCACCACGCGCCTCGAACAAGCCGACCCCTCGCGCGTTCCCGCCCGGGCCCTCGTCGCCTGGCTCGGCGACCCCCACGCCCCCCTGCGTGCCCTCGCCCGCCGCCGCCTGCGCGAGCACCCCGACCCCCAAACCCTGCTCCTCGCCCTGCGCTGGCTCGACGAGCTCCGCGTCCCCCACGCCGCCGCCGAGGTCCGCGCCCTCCTCGATCGCCTCGGCTCCGACGAGGACCTCTCCCTCGCCCGCCGCACCCTCACCCCAGGCCCACCGTCCCCCGGCGCCCTGACCTGGGCCGCCGAAGTCCTCGCCATCCGCGGCACCCCCGACGACCTCGAGCAAGTCCGCACCCTGGCCAAGTCCGGCCCGCCCTCAATCCGCGCCGCCGCCCTCACCGGCCTGCTCCGCGACCCGCGCTCGCTCCCCGTCGTGCTCGCGGCCCTCGCCGACCCGGACGAAGCCATCCGCGCGGCAGCCCTTACCGGCTGGGAACGACGCTTCTCCTCGCCGCGCGACCTCGCCGCCTGGTCCGAGGCCCTCGTCGCCTCGTCGCCCCTCGCCGTCTCCCCCCGCGAGCGCCGCGCCGTCGCCGAAGCCGCTTCCCTCCTCGGCGACCTCCCCCTCCTCGCCCGCGCCTCCACCGACGAGGACCCGTCCATCCGCGCCCTCGCCCTCGCCGCCCGCGCCGCCTCGGACGACCTCTCCGAAGCCGAACGCGCCCGCGCCCTCGCCGACGAAGACCCCTGGATCCGCGTCGCCGTCCTCGATCCCCCCTCGGCCCTCCCCGCCGCCGTGACCGACCCCGACCCCTGGGTCCGCCGCGCCGCCCTGGCCCTCGTCTTCCGCCACCGCCAAGCGCTCCCGCCCGAAGACGTCCGCGCCACGGCCCTCGCCTGCGCCCTCGCCGCCGACCCCTTCGTCCGCGCCCGCGCCGCCGACCTCCTCGCCCCACCCGGTTTCGACGATTGGGGGCTTCGCTCCGACGAGCGGAGCTGCGCCCCCAAACCCCCGCCCGACGCCCTCCGCACCCTCCTCCGCCTCTCCCAGGACCGTGCCCCCATGGTCCGCGCCGCCGCCGCGAGCGCCCTCGAAGCGGCCGACGCCCTCGAAGACCGCCTCCTCGCCCTGCTCGACCCAAACGCCCCCGAGCCCGACGAAGCCGTACGCACATCCGCCTATACCTGGCTCCTCCGCGACGGCGACGACCGTGCCCTCGCCCGCCTCGTGGAGGCCCTCGTCCCCGGCGCCGAGGGTTCCCTCGTCAAGGCGCACCTCGAGGCCCTGACCCTCGTGCTCCCGGACGAAGCCTTCACGAAAGCCCCGTCCCTCCTCCACCACCGCCCCGCCGCGCCTCCGCCCGCCGCCGAGCCGCCCCGCCGACGCGCGCCCGTCCACCCGCGGCCCGAAAACGTCGCCCTCCGCCCCCTCGGCCAGACCGGCCTCCACGTCTCGCCCCTCGTGGTCTCCGGCGCCCATGGCCTCGTGGCTTCGAGCTTCGCCGAGGCCCGCGACGCCGGCGTGAACGCTTTTTTCTGGGAGCCCCGTTACCTCGAGCTCACCCGCTTCTTGCGCTCTCGCCGCGCGGATCGCGACGGCCTCGTGCTCGTCGCGGGCACCTACCATTCCGGCCCCGAGGCCCTCCGCGCCGACGTCGAGCGCACGCTCAAGCGCCTCCGCGTCGATTGGATCGACGTCTTCCTCTTGTTCTGGGTCCGCTCCCCCGACCGCCTCGCCGCCGCCGACTTCGACGCCCTCGCGCGCCTGCGGGACGAAGGCAAGCTCCGCGCATTCGGCTTCTCCACGCACGACCGCGCCCTTGCCTTCGGCGCCCTCCGCGCGCACCCCTGGCCCGTCGTGATGACCCGCCACAGCGCTGCCCACCCTGGCGCCGAGACCCATCTTTTCCCCGAGGCCCTCACCCGCGGCACGGGCCTCTTCACCTTCACCGCCACCTCCTACGGCCGCCTCCTCCAGCCCACCCCCGGCGCTCCTTCCCCGCTCCTCCCCCCGAGCGCCCCCGATTGTTACCGCTACTCCCTTACCCAGCCTGGCGTCAGCGCTTGCCTCACGGCCCCGCGCAGCCACCGTGAGCTCCTCGAAAACCTCTCCGTCCTCTCCCGCCCGACCCTGCCCGAAGACGCCCTCCCAAAGCTCCGCGCCCACGGCGAGCTCGTTCGCGCCGAGACCCGCCGTTTCGACGCCCTCGTCCGCCGCGCCCCTGGTGGCCCTCGCGACCGTTTGCGTGCGCTGCTCGAAGAAGACACCTCTCGCCCCGACGACGCTCTTCCGCCCGAGCCGAAGATGTGATTGTATCGATGTGGCTCACGGGAAACGCGAGCAGCCAGCTATCCCCCCGCGATGTCACGTCGCGGCTGCAAACGACTCCCCATGGAGAACGAAGCGTCACGGGGACCGCCCCGCAGGGCTTTTCGTCCCCGTACGCCTCTGCCGAGCAGGTGGCGGCGCTTCCCGTGAGCCATTCTTTGCGTTTTCCCGATGTCCACGCCTCTGCCGCGCAGGTGGCGAGGTCTCCGGGAGCCTTTTGTCAACCGACGGCCGACGCCGGGGGCGGGGTCTCTTGACTCCGTCGCGCCTCTGCTCGCCGCTTGCGCGCGTACTCGCTCGTCGCCTCACGCACGATCTCCGGGCGATCGCGGAACACGAACCGCGCCGCCGCCCGCACGATTGCGATTCGTTCGAGCAAGAGCGCCACGAGCCGATTGCGCAGATCGAGCGCCTCTCGTGACGTCGTGCCCGTCGCCGCCGCGCGCGTCGGCTTTTCTCGCAGCGTTGCTGCCACCTTCCGCGCCTCCTCGATGTATGCCGCCGAGAATCCTCCGAGCCCATCGAGCTCCTTCACGTACGTGGCAGCAAGCGCCGCATGGTCCTCGATCGCCGCAGCGATC
>JANMGF010000235.1:0-5729 GCA_031374535.1 Polyangium sp. (in: bacteria) | reverse complement strand
CGCGGAGGTCGTGGCGGAGAAGGCGGCGTCGCTCGACGTCGTGGCGTCGACGGGATGGACGGGCGATTCGTACGGAAAACCGCGGCTCGCGGCGCCTTTTTCGATCCTGGACGCAGCCTACACGGCGGCGCGGCGTTTCCTCGACGAGGTGACGCCGAAGCCCGTGTTCCCGCCTCTCGAGATCAACTGGAGCGTGGACAATCGACCGGACGACGGGCTCGTTTCGATGGGACAGATCGGGACGTCGCACTGGGACGGTCAGGAGATCTACGTGCTCGGCAAGGCGAACGTGGACACGGACGAGTTCGACACGCACGTGCTGGTGCACGAGTGGGGGCACTCGTTCGAGCAGCATATTACGCGTTCGGACAGTTATGGCGGAGCGCACGGGTTCGGGGACGTGCTGGATCCGCGCCTCGCGTTCAGCGAAGGGTTCTGCAACGCGCTCTCGGCGATCATCCTGGATCCGGACACGGTCTACAGCGACGCGCTGGGCGTCGGGCAAAAGGACGGGTTCTGGGAGGACATCGAGAAAAACGACACGAGCCTCGCCACGAAGCCCGGGTGGTACTCGGAGACGACGACGCAAAACGTGGTGTTCGACGTTTACGACGGGAACGCCGAGGCCTTCGACGGGATCGAGCTCGGGCTGCAGGGCGTGTACGGGGTGATGGTCGGCGAGATCAAGACGACGCCAGCGTTGACGACGTTGTTTCCGTTCGTCGCGGGGCTCAAGGCGACGCACGTGGAGGCGGCGACGGCGATCGATGCGCTCGTCGCGCACCACGGGTCGGGCAGCGCGTTCGGGATCGATCCGGTGAAGGACGCGTGGGGCACGAGCGAGTCGCACGCAGCCGGGGATCCGGGGGCGCTTCCGGTGTACGTGCCGGCGGCGGTGGGCGAGACGCTGACGGTGACGTTGATCGGCGGGCTCGATTCGGCGCTGCTCGGGCAGAACCGATTCCTGCGGATCGCGGGCACGGGCGCGACCTTGACCGTGAGCTCGAGCTCGATGAGCGACGTGGACCTGTACGTGTATCTGCGGGGGAAAGAGCTCGACAGCGGGACGTCGCTGAGCGGCGAGGAGACGATCTCGTTCGCGACGAAAGCAGGCGAAGAGTACGTGGTGAACGTGCAGGGCTACGGAGAGGTCTCGGGGCCGTACGAGGCGACGATCGAGATCGTGCCATGAAGAGGGAAAACAAGATGCGCGCGTTGTGGATGCTCTCGTGCTTCGCGCTCGCGGCGTGCGAGCCGGCCCTTCAAAAGGAGCCCGATCACTGCGGGCCGGAGGCGCCGTCCGCGGAGACGCAGGCAAACGAGGGAGGCGCGATCCGGACCGAGAAACCAGGGGCGCCCGTGAAGGTCGAGGGCGAGCTGTCCACGTCGAACGCGGCGGTGGTGGTGGCGTTCGAGGACGACGCGAGCGACGTGACGGTGGAGGTCTGGGGCGTGGACGGGCTCGTGGTGACGAGCGCGGCGACGCCGATCCAGAATCGACGCCTGGCGAAAGGCGAGCGCCTGGAGGTTCCCGTGTCGTTCACGGCGCCGGCGACGCGGGCGGATCTCGCGGTGCGGGTGCGGGGGACGTTCAGCGGGCGGGTGCGGGAGAGGGTTCGGTCGTTCACGGTGAATGCGGGAGCGCCGCCGGCGACGCAGGCGCCAGGCGAGGTGAAGACGGGGGCGGATGGGAAGCCGGTGCGGGTGTTGAAGGCGGAGTGAGGGGGGACGGGTAAGCTGCGAGGGCCGACGACCGGTGCGGACAGCTAGTCCGGATAACCGACAAGCACCGACGACCGGTGCGGCCAGCTGGTCCGGATAACCGGCAAGCACCGACGACCGGTGCGGCGGGTAGCTCCCCTTTATTCGCTCCGACCATGGTCAAAGGTCGCGGCAACAGCGCGTTGGTGCACATCCTTCAGGACGGCGCTCCGATCGGAGCACTTGACCAGCTCATCGAGGTCCCCAGGCGAGATCAGCATCACGAGCAGGCCTTCCCTCGCCCGCGTGCGAAGATCCTGTCGGACCGTATCGGCGAAACCGCCCGCTGCGACGAAGAGCGCCAGGCGATATCGCTGGTAGCGTGCCTCGAACTTCCCGAAGAGATCCCTGAGCTCCTTGGTCCCTACGTGCCCTGACCAGTTCTTGCACTCGACGAGGATGTAAGGGCTCTCCTTTTGCCAGAACGCGTCGGTCGAGTCGTTCCGGACTAGGATATCGAGCTCTTCGATCTCGTTTTTCATCCGTGTGTCGAGACGCCCGAACCCGGGAATCGTCTTGAGAAGCAGTTCCATGAGCTGCTCGAGGAGAAGACCTTTTTTGTTGCGGTCTTTCTCTGCTTGGACCGCTTCCCAGGTCGCGCGGATTGCCTTCTCGGTCTCCCCCTGGTCGAGAGAGCCAAGCCAGCGCTCGCGGACGGCCTCCATGGCGTTCCGCACCTTCACGCGAAGGAGCGCCGCGAAAACCGAGCCTTTCTCGAGATAATCGTACGCTCCATCCCTGAACGCGCGCTCGACCGCCTCCTTGGAGGCATACGCCGTGGCGAGAATGGCCTTCGCGCCCGGCGCCCGCAGACCCACCTCGCCGATGAGGTCGAGCCCGTTGTCCGGACCTCCCGGGCCGATCAGCTTTTGATCGACGATCACCACGCTCCAGCCTGGCTCGTCGAGGCGCGCGAGAGCCTGCGTGCGGGTCATGGCGCGCTCGACGGCGTACCCCTCCGCCGAGAGGAGATCCTCGTACGTCTCGAGGAACGCCGTGTCGTCGTCGATGATGAGGATGCGTCCGTTGTCGTTCATGTGGACCTCGAGCGTCGCGCTGGGACGCGTAGCGTGAACCGTGCGCCGCCGAGTGGACCCTCGGTGCACGCTATCGTACCACCCATCTCGCCCTCCACGACCTGCCGTACAAGCGCAAGCCCTTGACCGCTCCCGCCTGATCGTAAGGCAACGCCGGGCTCGAAGATGGCTCTTCGCTGGTCCGCCGGGACCCCCGGCCCGCTATCGTCCACGTGGATCAGGACGTGATCGGAGCCTACCTCGGTCGTGATGGAAACGAGCCCCTCCTGAAGGCCCGTGATCGCCTGCGCGGCGTTTCGCAGGAGGTTCGTCACCGCAAGGATGAAGCGCGTGCGCGGACCGGTGATGGTTGTGTCAGCCGCGTGGATGTCTTGCTTGAAGTTTCCGTTCAGGTCACGCGATACGGAGGTGCAAGCTTCATGCAAGGCAGCATCGACGTCGAACGTGGACGGCGGCTCGACGCCAAGGTTGGCGACGCGGAGCATTCCATCCACGAAATCGAGCGCGCGCTGGATGCCACTCTCGACGCGAGATCGTTGCCGTTGCGTCAACTCGGGCGACTCCGATTGAACGAGATGCCCGAGAAGTGAATCGAATGCGACTTGCGCAGGCACGAGCGCGTTGCGTATCTCGTGAACGACCAGTCGCGCTTGAAGAGCGAACACGTCCGCTGCGCCTTCACGCGCCATACGCGCGGTGTCCGGATGAACGCGATCCACGATCGCGGCGGTCTCATCTCGCAGGAGAGCGTCCGCGAGGATCGCGTGCGGCGTCGGCCGTCGCTGGCCGATGTCCTCGAGGAGCGGAAGGTGACGCTCGATGACCTCATATCCCCACAGGTAATCCGGCCCCGCACTAGCACTACTCTGCCTAGCATCGTGGTACGTCAACAAGCCGAGCGCACCCAGCCTGCGGACCGTGGCCAAAGAAAAACGCCACGCATTCTCATCTTCTGGTTCCCGCGCATCATCCGGAGTCCACTCGTGCCGTTCGGAATACCTAGCGAGATGAGCCGCGAGTTCGGGGGACACGCGAAGATCGTCGTCCACCCCCATCGATTGCGCAGCCTCGAGCGCCAAGAGCCACCGCAGTGCGTCGATACCCGGCGTCTCGAGGAGCATCCTGCCGCATCGCGAGAGCACGACGTTTTCACCTCGCCGCTGAACGAGCCTCGTCTCAAACGCATACCGAGGAGGGAATCGCCACGCGTCGACAGGCCCCTCCTTGTCTCTCGTCCAAAAGGCCCGCGTCATGATCTCGTACAGGAGGTCGTCGTCACCTAGGGATCCGGTGGTCGCAATAGGAGGTCCGCTTCGCCGCGCGCCAAGATATATCCCGATCCCGATGTCGATGAGCTCCGCGAGGCGATTTGCCGTGGCTGCGGGCTCGACCTCTTCCAGGATATCGATCGCGACCAACTGAACGAGCGCGGCGAAAGGCCTGCCTGTGTTCCACATCAGCCTGCGCCGCTCGGCGGCTTTGGGATCCTTGGACCAATGACGCTCGATCGCCTCGAGCAAAAATCGCCTGTGCGCCGCGACGTCTACCTTGGCGTACGGCAGCCCTTCAGGCGATCGGCCTACCCGCTCGAGGTAGCCGCGTAGCTGCTCGAGGAACCCCATGCAGGGCTCCTAGACCTTTCGTCTCGGCGGCGTCAAGGCTGCGGCGGTTCCAGGAATGTTACTTTTTCTCATAGTGACCAATCATATCCGCGACCTCCTGCGCCGTCGGTCGCACGGCCGGATCCGCATCCATGCACCGCTCGAACAGCAACGCGAGCGCGGGGGCGAGGCTTTCCACGCGGCGCAGGCCCGCGGGGCGCGGGAGGGATTGTCCCTGCATACCGACGAAGATCGGCGGCACGTTGAAGGGTCGTTTGCCCGTGAGGATCTCGTAGGCAATCACGCCGAAGCTGAAGACGTCGGAATGCGCCTTCCAGTGGCGTGAGCCCAACGCGAGCTCGGGGCCCATGTAGGTCGGCGTGCCGACGAGGACGCCCGTCTGCGTGACCTCCTGCGGCGGCGGCGGCATGCTGCGGCGCGTGGAGGGCGGCGCGTCGAGATCACGTCCGCGCTCGGAGACGGGCGCGCGGTCGTGGTGCTGGTGCTCGCCCGTCAGCGTGGAAATGCCGAAGTCGACGAGCTTGACCAGGGGTTTGCCCTCGGCGTCGTCGGAGACCATGACGTTGCCAGGCTTGAGATCGCGATGGATCACGCCCTGCGCATGCACGGCGGCGAGGCCCGCGGCCATCTGGCGGAGCACGGAGCACGCCCAGGGGACGTCGCGGAAGCGCTCCTTCAAGCGGTGGAGGGGTTTGCCCGCGCAGAGCTCCATGACGAGGTAGAGCTGGCCCTCGGGGGTCACGTCGACGTCGGCGATCGACGCGAGGCTCGGATGATCGAGGTGGGAGAGGATCTGCGCCTCACGCACGAAACGCGTCATCGCGAGCTTGTCGCTGCGGCTCGTGAGCACCTTCATGGCGAAGCGGCGCCCGTCACGCACGCGGAGGACCTCGTACACGACGCCCATCGCGCCCTGGCCGATCTCCTCGACCACACGGTAACGCTCGGCGATGACGGCGCCCACCTCGAAGCTCGGCGCAGACCCGGTGAGCTCGTCCTCGTCGTCGTCGACGTCGGTGCGGAGCGAGGAGAGCAAGCTCGTCGTGTGTTGCTGGATCTTGCGACGGAGCTCCTCGTTCAGCACCTCGACCTCGGCCTTCTTGGCCTCGATGGTGCGGATCTTGACCTGCACGTCGCGCCGCATCTGGTCGAGCCCACGCGCGAGATCGGCGAACTCGCTCTTCTCGTCGACGGGGATGGGGGTGCGGATGTCGCCGGACGCGAGGCGGGCAGCAGCCTCGAGGAGCGCGGCTTGTTCGGCGATGCGTTTCTGCTGGAGCGCGCTCTCGAGCTCGGCACGAACGGCGTG
>JANMGF010000230.1:0-4591 GCA_031374535.1 Polyangium sp. (in: bacteria) | reverse complement strand
CTGCGCGTTGCGCAGTTCATCGAGCTTGGGTCCAGCCCCTGGCTGGTCCGGGTCCAGGGGTGGACAACCCCTGGTGGGGCCTGGGGCAAAGCCCCAGCGAAACGCCTCCCCCCAAATACCCATGCGCACGCGCCCGTCAGGAGAGGGCATCGGCGCACCGGGACGAGCCTCCGCGCCGATCCGAACCTCCCGCACGCAACCCCCCCGGCACGTATGCGCCGCGCAGACACCCATCCTTGTGCGATGAGCCACTGTTCTGCACGGAGCGGGGGTCCTCGTGTTCGTCTCCGGCGGCCGAATTTACCGTGACTTTGACATGCCCCGCAAAGCCGAGCATTCTTGCGCCCGCGGGCTCTACCAAGACCCCCGCTGTTCGAGGCTTTCCGGAGGAGACCCGATGCCGCTGATCGAGACCGAGGAGGCCGCTCGCCGCTTGGCGCGCGCCATCGCGAGCGACCTCTCGCTCTACAACGAAGAGAAGATCGTCGGAGGGATCCAGAACGACGATCTCTTCACCGTCCTCGCCGAGGAGATCGAGGAGGGTCGCGCCCTCTACAAGAGCCGCGTCTCCCCTGACCTCTACGCCAAGAACTTCTACGACCGCGCCATCGTCGACATCCTCGTGAAGTCGAAGGGGCACGTGAAGTCGAAGATCTGGTAGCCGCTCACGACGAACGGAGAGCCTCGATCGCGCGGGCCATGTCCGCGGGGATCGGGCTTTCGAAGCGCAGCCTCTCGCCCGTCACCGGGTGCTCGAAGCCGAGCACCCGCGCATGCAGCGCTTGCCGGGAGAGCGCCTCGGCGATGGCACGCAAGGCCGGATCCCGGGGCGGCTTGCCGTAGAGCCGATCGCCGAGGATCGGCGTCTTCCCACACTCGGCGAGGTGCACGCGGATCTGATGCGTGCGCCCCGTCTCGAGGAGGCACACGACGAGCGTCGCCAGTCCGAGACGTTCGAGCACACGCACGTGCGTCACCGCGCGTTTGCCCTCCCGCACGTGCGTCGAGAACCGCAGCCGGTCCCTGGGGTGCCGGCCGTGCAACGTCTCGATCGCCCCTTCCTTTGCCTCGCCCACGACGACGGCCACGTACTCCCGCTCGATGTCGTGCTTTGCGAAGCGCGCCTTCAGCGCCTCACGCGCCTCCGCGTCCTTCGCCACGACCAGCAGTCCACTCGTGTCCTTGTCGATCCGGTGCACGATCCCCGGCCGCAGGTGCCCCTCGGGATCCCGCGCATCCGCGCCCGCGCGCTCGAAGCCGCCATGCCCGAGGAGCGCGTTGACCAGCGTCCCGCTCGCGTGACCCTTCGCCGGATGCACCACGAGGCCCGCGGGTTTGTCCACGACGATGAGGTGCGGGTCCTCGTACACGACGTGCAGGGCGATCGTCGCGTCCGGCTCCGCGCGCGTCGGCTCGGGCGGCTCGGGCGTCACCTCGATCCGCGCGCCTGCGGCCACGGCCATCGACGCGCGGCCAGGCTTTCCGTCGACGAGCACACGGCCGTGCTCGATCCACCGCTGCACCGTCGCGCGTGACGAAGGCGCCCCCGTCTTGTCGAGTAGACGCACGACGAGCTTGTCGAGGCGGTCGCGCGGATCGGTCGCGGTTGCTTCGAACGACGACGTGACCTCTGCTTCGATCGCGCGTCTCGTCATGCGAGCGCCCTAGTAGTCCGTGCTCTCGTCCTCGTCCTCTTCGCGCGCCAAAAGCTCCGGGTTGTGCGCGACGTGAGACTCGAGATCGTCGAGGCGCTGGCTCTCGCCGAGCTTCAGCAAACCGAGCTGATGCGCGAGGTAGATGTCGAAGGCCGTGTAACGCGGGAAGACGCGTACGTTCGTCTCGTCGTTGTCGAGGCCGAGGATCACGAGCTCGCCGTCGCGCCGCGCCTCGCCGAGGTACATCGCGTTCCACGGCTGGCCCGGCTTGTTCGGCAGACGCACGACCTTGCCGCGGATACGCGAGTCGGTCGATCCGAGCTCCACCATCGCCTCCGCGAGCTTGCGGACCGAGGTCATCTTCGGCTCGGGCGAGCGCGCGTCCGCGCCAAAGCGGTGCAGACCCTTCCAGCGTTTGCCGAAGCTTGCGAATGTGTAGTCGTAGGCGAGGAAGGTCCTGAGCGTCGGTGGTAGCTCCACCATCAGCTTCGACTCGAGGGCGTCGAGCGCGGAAGGGCTCGCCCCGACGACGGCGGCTCCCTCCGGCCGCTCCTTCAGATGCGCGATCACGCGCTCTACAAGCCCGATGCCTCGTTCGATGGTTGCCATGTCTTCGCGTAGCCGATCGTCAAGGCGCGCGTCTTGTCAAGACATTCCGTTCGCCGACGCGTCCCCTTCGGCCTCGGACGGGGCGCCTTCGGGGCCGGGGGACACGGGTTCGCCGCCCATGACCCGCGCTCCATGTTTCGCCCGGAGCAGCCCAAGCGCGGCAAATCCGACCGCGACGGCAAACCACAACGTGGCGAAGCGCACGAGGATCATGGCCGCCGTCGCCGTCGCCGCCTCCACGCCCCCGAGCCGCGCCATCTGCTCCTCGAGCAGCTTCTCCGTCACGCCGAGCCCGCCCGGCACGGGCACGAGCGCGCCGGCGAGGGTCGCGGTCGAGTAGAAAAACATCGTGAGCGGCATCGACGCCTGCTCGCCGAACCCACGCAGGATCACCCAGAGCCCCACGCCCTCGAGCGACCACGCGCCGATCGAGAGCAGCGTCGGCCACACGAGCTGCGCGGGCGTGGTGAGGGTGCGGAGCCCCGTGAGCGCCTCGTCGATCTTCGGCGCGAGCTTCTGCCCCGCGCGCCCGAGCGGCCCGGGGAGCCTCGGCAAGAGCCGCACGACGGGCGCGCTCACGGACGGGACCGCGACGAAGACGAGGAGCGCGACCACGGTGGCGGCCCCGAACGCGGCCCAGACGACGCCGCCCGGGAAACTCGCGCTGCCGATCGCGATGATGGCGATGACGCCGATCAGATCCGTCACGCGCTCGGCGATGACGATGGGCGCGGTGCGCTCGATCGGGACCTTGTGCAGCTGAAAGAGGATCAGCGACTTGAAGACCTCGCCGACCTTGCCCGGCGTGACCGTCAGGACGAAGCCCGACAGGAACACGAGCAGGCTTTCGAACTTCGGCACGCCGCGGATCTGGAGGCGCGCGAGGTAGTACTCCCACTTGAGGTACCGCAGGAGGTAGTTCGAGAAGGCGAGCACGCAGGCCAAACCGAAGGTCGACCAGGCGTATGTCGAGAGGCGCGCGGCGATCAGGTTCGCGTCGCGGTAGAGCACGAGCCCGCCGTAGAGGACGACGCCGAGGAGCATCACCACCACGACGCGGCGGACCAACGTGTTCAAGCAGCGGCTCCGATCATGGCGCTCTCTTGGCCTTGCGGGCGCGCCTCACGCGGAAGACGAGGAAGACGACGGCGCCGAGCACGACGACGGCGCCGAGCGCGGCGACGGCCCAGCGAGGCGCCTCCCAGAGGCCACGGGCGAGGCCCTCGGGGGGCCGCTCGGTTCTCGGTTGCAGCGAGCTCACGCGGGCTCGTCGTTACACGTGCCTCCGGAGAAGGGCAAGGGAAGGGCGAGAAGCGGTATGCTCCGCGTCGACCAAGGAGGAAGCGGATGGGTCTGCTCGACGGCAAGGTGGCAATCATCACGGGCGCAGGCGGCGGGATCGGCCGCGCCGAGGCTCTGCTCTTCGCCCGCGAAGGCGCGAAGGTGGTGGTCAACGACGTCGGCGGCGCGCGCGACGGACAAGGCGGAAGCGAAGCCATGGCGCGCAAGGTCGTGGAGGAGATCACGGCCGAAGGCGGCGTCGCCGTCGCGAACTTCGACTCCGTGGCCACGGCCGAGGGCGCAGCGGGCATCGTGCGCACGGCGGTGGATGCGTTCGGTCGCATCGACGTGCTCGTGAACAACGCGGGCATCCTGCGAGACAAGACCCTGCTCAAGCTCGACGAGGAGCAATGGGACAGCGTCATCACGGTGCACCTGCGTGGCACCTTCCTCTGCACGCAGGCCGTCGCCAAGCAGATGGTCGCGCAGGGCGGCGGGGGCCGTATCGTCAACACGACCAGCGTCTCGGGCATGGTCGGCAACTTCGGCCAGGCCAACTACGCCGCCGCGAAGGCCGGGATCTACGGCTTCACGCGGACGGCGGCGATCGAGCTGCAAAAGCACCGGATCACGGTGAACGCGCTCGCGCCGGTGGCCAAGACACGCATGACGGAGGATCTCCCGATGTTCCAGGCGGGCATGGACTCGCTCACGCCCGATCACATCGCGCCCGCGGCCCTCTTCCTTGCCTCGGATCTCTGCGCGGATCGCACGGGGCACGTCCTCGCCGTCACGGGCTCGCAGGTCTTCGCCTACAAGGTCGTGCAGAGCGCCGGCAAGTTCAAAGACGAGGGCGCGGCGTGGACGGCCCAGGAGATCGCCGACCACTGGGAAGCCATCACGAAGGTGTGAGGCCGCCGGGGGAGGGGCGGTTATTGCCGCGGTGATCCCGCCCCAAACGGCCCGTTTGGGGCAACCCGGTCGTTGGTGGTGTCGGACACCGGAGGGTGTTTAGCGTTTAGGGGGTCGGGGGGCGCGCGCCCGCC
>JANMGF010000201.1:0-3465 GCA_031374535.1 Polyangium sp. (in: bacteria) | reverse complement strand
CGACGAGAGCCGGTCTCCCTTCGAGCGTGCCTTCTCTACCAGCCCCTCCGAGCGCACGATCTCCAGCACCGCCCGGGCCGCGGCACATCCGAGCGGATTGCCCGCGTACGTCGAGCCGTGGAGATCGAAGCGCTCCATCGTGCCGAATGCGCGTTTCAAGAGATCCGGCGTGGTGAGCGTGGCGGAGATCGGCACCATGCCGCCGCCGAGGGCCTTGCCGAGCACGAGCACGTCCGGGAAAAACCCCTCGGCCTCGCAGGCGAAGAGGGTGCCGGTGCGGCCGAGGCCGGTCTGAACCTCGTCGAGGAGGAGCAACGTGCCGCGTTTCTTGCAAAGCTCCTGCGCGGCGCGGAGGTATCCTTTCGGCGGCACGTTCATGCCGCCCTCGGCCTGGATCGGCTCGACGAGGAATGCGGCGGCCTTGGTCTTCGCGAGCGCCTCGTCGAGGGCGTCGAGGTCGCCGAAAGGGACCTCCTGGCAGGCGGGCAAGAGCGGCTCGAAGAGCTCACGCATGCGGGGGATGCCGGAGGTGGAGAGCGTGCCGAGGTTCAGCCCGTGATACCCGTTTTTGCAATAAACGAGCGTCTTTCTCCCGGTCGCGGCGCGCGCGAGCTTGAGCGCGGCCTCGACGGCCTCGGCGCCGGTGCACGAGAAGAGGCACATCGAGAGCGGGCCCGTGCGGCGCGTCAGCTCGAACGCGAGATCGGCCGCGTGGACCGGGGGGCCGACGTGCACGAGGTTCGGGACGTCGTCCGCGAGGAAATCACGCATACGCGCCCGGAGCTTCGGGTGGTTGTGCCCGAGGTTGTGGGCGCCGAAGCCGGAGAGGAAATCGACGTATTCGCGGCCCTCGTGATCCCAGAGCTTCGTGCCGCTCGCGCGGACGAAGACGCGGCCGTACCCGAAGGCGCCGAGGAGCTTGACGAACGCGGGATTGATGTGCTCCGCGTACCGGGCGACGGCAGGGTGAGACGAGGGGGACGGGGGCATCCGGGGCGATTGTCGCCCCCGGACGCGCGCCGGATCAAGTCAAGTTGCCGCCCCGCGGCCGGAAGAGGGGCGGAAGCTCCGTCTCGCCGAGGCGCTGGCGGAGGTTCACCTCGATCATGCGCGAGAGCGTGGAGAGGGGCAGATCGTTCGGGTCTTTGCCGAAAGGATTCTCGATCTCGTCGCCGATCGCGTCGAGGCCGTAAAACGCATACGCCACGATCCCCACCACGACGGGCGTGAACACCCCGACGGTCTTGGTGATCCCGAATGGCAGGGCGATGCAGTAGATGGCGACGATCTGGTGGATGAGCGAGGTGTACGAGAGCGGGATCGGCGTGTTCTTGATGCGCTCGCAGCCACCCTGGATGTCCGTGAGGGCGACGAGGCTCTGCTCCAGCACGGGCAGGTGGTAGGGGTGGATCCAGCCGCGTTGCCAGGCGTCACGCACGCGGTGGCCGAGCGATTGCAAGATCGCAATGGGGCGATTGTGCTCCCCACGCAATGACTCGATCTCCGACTCCGAGAGGACCGGCGCGAGATCCTCGAGGTCGTCCTGGTCGCGGAGGTGCGCCCGGAAGGCGTGCACGTAGGCGATGACGCGATACACCATCTCGCGGCGGAAGCTCGCGATCGCCTCGCTGTCGTGCTCGCTCGCGGGCGCCTTGTCGGCGGGCTCGTTGATGAGCGTGAGGATCTGGCGCGTGAGGGTCCGGGTCGTGTTGACGAGGCCCCCCCAGAGCTTCCGGCCCTCCCAGAAACGGTCGTAACTCGTGTTGTTCCGGAAACCGAGGAAGATGCTGAGCGCGAGGCCGATGAGCGTGAAGGGGATCGTCGTGAGATCGGGATGGAAAAACCCGAATTTGAGGTCCACCGCGGTGACGACGACCGCCAGGAGCGTGGTGGAGGCGAGCCGACCCCGCATCCGCGGCAGCGCGGTCCCGCGGTAACGAAGGAGCAGGCGCAGCCAGGAGTATCGTCGTTCCGGGACCATCATGGCGGAGACTCCCGTGGAGGGCCGCCGGCCTTATCACGGAACCGTTGGTTCTCCAACGGCGATCAAGCGTGGCCGAGCGGTCGGGCCGCGGCGGCCTCCGCGGCGTCGAGCAGCCGCTTCGAAGAGGCGTCGAGGTCGCGACGCAAAAGCGAGAGGCGGTCGGGGAGCTCGGCGAGCAGCGCAGGGAGCTTGTTCCTCGGGCCGAGCTCGGCGAACTGCGCCTCCGCCTCCTCGAGCCGCGCCCGCGCCGCCACGTGGGCGTTCTGCGCGGCCGCGAGCATGGGCATCTGCCACGTCGAGCCGGCGGCCTTTTCAGCGCGGCCGAGCCAGACCTTCGCGGCGTCGAGCTTTTGGCCAGCGTCCCGGATGGCCGAGAAAATCGCGTCGAGGTAATCGGTCACGAGAGCGGCGCCAGTCTACACCGGAAGGACCACGCGCGCCCGCCCGTCCGGGCTCGATCGTGGCGCGTCCGTCCCGCCCTTGATGATACTCTCGTCGACCTTGCCATGACGGACGAACGGCGCTCCTTGCCGCTCGCGAACCCGAGCCAGTATTCCCCCGCGATCTTCGCCGCGATCGCCGAGGGCGAGAGCCACGCGCTCGCGCCCCTCGTCGCAGAGGGGCCCGAGGGCGCGATCGAGGCGGCCCGGATCGCGGGCGAACGCGCCGAGATCCTCACGGGGGCCGCGACCGAAGACGAGCCGCCCGAACGACCGATCGCTTGCCGCCGCGGTTGCTCGACGTGTTGCCAGGCCAAGGTCCTCGTCGTCGCCCCCGAGGCGTTACGCATCGCCGCGCACCTCCGCGCGACGCTCGGGCCCGAGGAGCTCGCGGCCTTGCTCGTGCGTGTGCAGGAAGCCGACGCCCGGACGCGGGGGCTCTCACGCGCCGCGCGGGCCGAGGCGCACGTGCCTTGCCCGCTCCTCGATGCGGACGGCGGCTGCGGCGTGCATGTGGTCAGGCCTCTGGTTTGTCGGAGCTGGACCTCGTACGACGCGTCCGCGTGTGAAGTATACTGGCAGGCGCCCTCGGGAAAACGCACGCCGCCGCAATGGCCGCTCGGCTACGAGCTTTCGCAGGCCGTGCTCGCGGGGCTCGGCAAGGCGTGTTTCGACGGGGGCCGGGACGGCACGCCGCTCGAGCTCCACGCGGCGCTCCGGATCACGCTGGAGAGGCCCACCGCGGGCGAGCGCTGGCACCGGCGGCTGCCGGTCTTCTCGGCGGCGAAGGACGCCGAATGGGTCGAGGAAAACGCGCGACCGCGCTGATCAGGAGAGACCATCGCAGAGGGCCGCCACAGCCTCGCGGATGATACGCGACGAGGCCGCATGGCAGGCGGGCGCGACGCCGCCCGTGAGCACGAAGCCGTGGACCATCGATTCGAGGCAAACGAGCCGCGCAGCCACGCCCGCGGCCGTGAGGCGCTCGACGTACGCGGCGCCCTCGTCCCGCAGCGGATCGAAGCCCGCGGTGTACACGAG
>JANMGF010000200.1:0-7042 GCA_031374535.1 Polyangium sp. (in: bacteria) | reverse complement strand
GAGGGGCGCGGAGCCCCTCGCTCTCATTCTCTAGAAAGCCCGCTGAGCGCAAGCTCGACTACGTGGAGGTGAGGACGGGATTCGAACCCGCGTATAACGGTTTTGCAAACCGTTGCCTAACCGCTTGGCTACCTCACCGTGTTCGACGCTTGGGGCTGCGGATCACCTTCGGTGTCCTTCGCCCCAAACCCCAACAGCAGCGAGCGCGGTTTTTGCCCCATCCCGCGCCGCCTGTCAAGCATACGTGCACGCCCCTCGCGCCACAAAACGTGGCCTCTGCAACATCTCGCGCATCTTTCCGACGACGCGACGTGATCCGGTAGGATGCTCGCTCGAGTGGACCGGAGAACGGGCATGCGCGCGATCGTTGGATTGGTTTGGGCCGCTTGCCTCCTCGGCGCGCCGTCGTTTGTCCTCGCGCAGGGGATCACGTCGACGCCCAAGTCCACCACGAACGGGCCCAAGCCCGAGCCCGTGAAGGCGGAGCCAGCGCCTCCAGCGTCTCCGACGCCTCCGACGCCTCCGACAAAGGACGGGGCGAAGACCCCGGACAAGCCGCCCCCGCCCCCGAAGCCGTCGATCCCGACGCCGAAGATCGAGCTCCACGGCGGCGCCTGGCTCTTCTACTACCAGCCCTTCGACGTGCCCGGCGAGACCGCGTTCCTCCGCATGCACGTCGCGCACCTGAACTTCGACGGCTCGATCGGCGACTTCGGCCTCTTCTTCAACATGAGCGCGCGCGACACCAAAATGCGCGAGTTTTACACCGGCCCGGCCTGGATCGAGGAGGGGTATTTCTATTACAAGCACCCCCTCGTCACCGTGAAGGTCGGCAAGGTCTACAGCCGCTTCGGCCTGTTCTGGGACAACTCGTTTTACGGGGGCGTCCATTTCTACGACGGCATCAAGCTCGACCCGAACCACGGCATCTCGATCGAGGGCTCGGTGGGCAAGGAAAAGGGCCCGCGCCTCGGGTATTACGGGCAATACTTCCTGGTCGACGGCCGGACGAACGGCTCGTACGTCGGGCGCGACACGATCAGCATCCCGGACGCGCGCCGCCGCCACATCGGCGTCCTCCGCGTCGAGCCCGCGTACTTCTGGAACAAGAACACGTCGATCACGCTGGGGTTGTCGGGGCAATACTTCCAGGCGGACATCCCGGCGCCGGTCGGCAAGAAGGACGTCTATCGTTTCGCCGCGGACTTCGCGCTGAACATCGGCCCGGTCAGCGCGTGGGGCGACATTTCACGCCAGATGGGCCAACACGTCACGGAATGGCCGATCCCACCTGTGGCCGCGACCGCGACGACCCCCGCCCTCCCCGGCCGCGCCTCCGCGAGGAACGATTATTACCTGGTCGGAGGCGAGGCCCGCATCGGCAAGTTCGTGGCCCGCTACAACCTGAGCGCCGTGCGTTTCCACGACGTCGGCATCACGGAATACTCCCACCAGCCGGCCATCGGCTTCAACATGAACGACAACCTGCAATTCCTCGTCGAGTACGCGCACTGGACGTCCCACGACGACAACGGGTCCGCGAAGTTCCTCGACCGGAGCCTCGACACGACGATTCACGGGTATTTTTAGAGCAGCGACCCGGTCGCTGCTCTGGAGATCGCGAAGCGATCTCCCTCGGGGGGTGAATCGGCCGGGCTTTGCCCGGTCGAGAGGGGGACGCGAGGCGTCCTCCTCGGGACGAAAGACCCTAGAAAAATCGAGCGGTTGCAAACCGATCGATTTTTCTAGGGAGTCCCCCCCCCGGGGCCTCACTTCACGCAGGCGCCGCTCGACCCGCACGCAAAGTCGTCGCAATCCACGAACGGATTGCCATCATTGCTCACGCCATCGCTGCAATCCGCGAACGTGAGCTCGTGCCCACACACGGTGATGCTCGCCTTGCGGCTGCACGAGTTGTCCGCGCAATCGACGAACGTGTTCATGTTGTTGTCGATGTTGTCCGAGCACTCGGCGTCGTTCGCCTCGGGGCAGATCGTCACGTCGGCGCTCAGCGAGCAGCCGAAATCCGCGCAATCGATGAAGTTGTTCCCGTCGTCGGTCACGCCGTTCGAGCACTCCGCGTTCGCCAGCGCCGTCCACTGGCCCGGCGGCGGCATCGGGTTCGCCGGCTGGTTGGCGTTGCAAACCACGATCCCCTCGCGCTGACAGCCGGGGTCCTCGCAGTCCGAAAAGCCGTCCTTGTCGTCGTCGAGCCCGTTGCCGCAGAAGACGTTCGAGTCCTCGCGGACCAGGTTCTTGCACGCCGTCACGTCCGGGTTCACGAGGCAGGCATTGTCGCTGCAATCGATGAAGTTGTTGCCGTCCTCGTTCATCCCGTTCGTGCATTCGGCGTTCGAGAGCGTCACCCATTCGGCCTGCATCGGCATCGGGCTCGCCGGCTGATTGCCATCACACACGACGATGCCCTCGGCCTGGCAGTCGGTGTCCATGCAATCGACGAACCCATCGCCGTCGCTGTCGGTCCCGTCCGAACAGCGCGCGTTCGACCACTCACGCGTGCAAGCGGCGATGGCTTTGCATGACATCTCCGCGCAATCGGTCATGCCATCCATGTCGTTGTCGATCCCGTCGGAGCAGAGCGGGTTCGACGCCTCCTGGATCTTGACGCAGGGCTCGACGCTGTCGCAATCGAAGTCGTTGCAGTCCTTGAATCCGTCGCAATCGTTGTCGAACCCGTCGCTACACGCGGCCGTGGTGTTCTCGTCGCCCGTCGGCGCGCACATCATGCCGCTCGACGACGAGCCGCCCGACGCGCCGGTGCTCGAGGTGGCCATCCCGCCCGTGCCGCTGCTGCTCGCGCTCATCCCGCCGGCGCCTGGGCCGCCGCCGCCCGCCGCGCCCGCGCCGCCCTCACCACCTTCGCCTCCGGCGCCGCTCGGGGTGCTGCCGCCCGCGCGGCATGCCCCCATCCCGAGGCCCAGCAAACCCGAAAGAATCACGACTGCGTACGTCTTCGACTTCATGGACATGCTCCTCGCCGCGGATTCATCCGCCGCGCATCACCCTTCGTCCTCGGCTTCGGCCTTGTCGCCGCGCAACCCGAGCGCCTTGCACTTCTTGTAGAGGTGGCTCCGCTCGAGCCCGAGGCCACGCGCCGTCGCCGCCATCCCATGGCCGTGATGCACGAGCGCCTCCTCCAGGATCCGCCGCTCCGCCTCCTCGGACAGCACCCGGAACGGCGTGCCCGGACGAAACAGGCCCGTCGGCGTCCCGGCCGATGCGCCGCCCAGACAAACCCGCACGTCCTCCGCGTCGATCTTCGCGTCCGGCGTCAGGATCACGAGCCTCTCGATCAGGTTCCGCAGCTCGCGCACGTTGCCAGGAAACCCGTACCCCGTGAGCCGGTCGATCGCGCCGTCCGTCAGGACCATGCCGGGACGATCGTTCGCGGCCATCGCGAGGCTCAGGAAATGCCGCGCGAGCACGGGCACGTCCTCGCGACGCGCGCGGAGCGGCGGGAGCGCGAGCGGCACGACGTTCAGCCGATCGTAGAGGTCCGCGCGGAAATCACCCTTCTGGCAAGCGGCCTCGAGATCACGGTTCGTCGCGGCCACGACACGCACGTCGACCTTGATCGTCTCGTGCCCGCCGACGCGCTCGATCTCGCGCTCCTGCAGGACACGCAGGACCTTCGCTTGCATCGGCATCGGCATGTCGCCGACCTCGTCGAGGAACAACGTCCCGCCGCTCGCGCGCTCGAACTTTCCGCGCCGCTGCTTCGTCGCGCCCGTGAACGCGCCGGCCTCGTGCCCGAACATCTCGCTCTCGATGAGCTCACTCGGGACGGCCGCGCAGTTCATCTTTTCGAGCGGCCCCTTCACGCGTTTTCCCGCGAGGTGGATCGCGCGCGCCACGAGCTCCTTGCCCGTCCCGCGCTCGCCCGTCACGAGCACCGTCGCGCTCGCCTTCGCGGCCCGCTGGATCTGCTCGCGGAGCGCCGCCATCGATCGGCTCTCGCCGATGAGCTCGCCGAGCTGCCCCGTCTGCGCCCGCAACGCGCGCGCCTCGGCCTCGGCCCGCACGAGCCGCAGCGTGTTGTCGAGCACGAGCAAGAGCCGATCGGTGGAGAGTGGTTTCTCCAGAAAATCGAGCGCCCCGAGCCGCGTCGCGCGTACGGCCGCGTCGATCGAAGCGTGCCCGCTCATCATGACGATCGGCAGGTCCGACCCGCCCGTGCGGACCTTCTCGAGCAGCGACACGCCGTCACCGTCGGGGAGCGCCACGTCGAAAAGCGCGATATCGTAGCTCTTTTTGGCGAGCTTCTCCTCGGCGATGCGGACGCCGCCGGCGACATCCACCGTGTACCCTTCGAGGGAAAGGGCCTTCTGGAGCGTGGTGAGGATCGAGGGCTCATCGTCGACGACGAGCACGAGGCCGCGCGGCATTCGGAGACCCTAGCACCCGGACGCGGCCGTCGGGCGGGGGGTGTGGTGGGCTGCGGGCGGCGCGTCGATTTTCTGCTGTTCCAAGGCCCTCACCCGGGCAAACGAGTATACGAACGCCCCCCGCTTCGTGGTATCTTGAAAGCCCATGCCTTCCGAGATCCTTCCGACCGCAGAAGGCGATCTCGGGCGAACGCCCTTCGCACACTTGCTCGTCTATGCGCTGGACAAGCAGCTCACGGGCGCGCTTTTCCTGCACGAGGCCTCGGGCGTGAAGCACGCGATCCGCCTCGAAGTCGGCGCGCCCGTGAAGGTTCGTCCGGGCGACGGATACGCGCTCCTCGGGCAGATGCTCGTCGATGCGGGCGCGATCGACCTTGCCACGCTCGAAGGCGCGCTCTCGATGCACGGGCTGCTCGGAGACGCGCTCCTCCTGGTCGGTTGTGTCGACCGTGATCTGCTCGAGCTCACGGCGTCGCACCAGTTTTCCCTTCGAATGACGCGGCTCTTCAGCCTGCCTTCTAGCACGACGTACAGCTACTTCGACGGCCGCACCGATCTCGTCGACGACGCCGCGCCCGCCTCGACGACGCACCCGCTCGCGCTGATCTGGGCCGGCGTACGCGCGCATGCGTCGGTCTCGTCGATGATGGCCGAGACGCTCGAGCGCCTGCATGACGTGCCGATCCGCATCCACCCCGCGGCCTCGATCGACCCCCTCGGGCCCAGCCCCGAAGAACGCCAGATCCTCGCGCACATCCAGGAAACACCGCGCTCGCTCGCGGCGCTCTTCGCCTCGGGGATCGCGCCCGAAGCGACGCTCTCGTGGATGGTCTACGCGCTCGTCATCACGCGGAACCTCGACCTCGGCCTCGGCACGACGCCGCTCTGCGCGGTGAAGGAGCCGGAGCCGGAGCCGGAGCCGGAGCAGAGCCGCCCCGTGACGCTCGCGCGGATCCGCCTACGCGCGGCGGTCTCGCATCGCCTGGGCGCCGCGGCGCCGGATGTCGCGGGCGACGGAGAACGCAACCGGACACAAACACGCGCCCGCAAACGTGGCCGTCCAAGCACGCTCACGCTCGCAGCCGCGCGCCGCGTGACCCCGCCGCCGTCAATGGACGCCGTGCATGAACCTCCGGCTTCCGCAGTCGTCGAGACGAATCCATCCTCTCTCGCCGTCCCAAAGCCCGGCGAAGGTCCAGTGGACACGGCAGAAGCCCCCCCGGATCGCGACGTGCGGCCGCCGAAGAGGCCAAGCGGGTCGTTCGGGATGTAGATAGAGGGTTTCATCGCAGCCGCCGCGCCGGGGCGCCGCCCCGGTCCCCGCGGGGGCTCTTCGCCCCTCGACCCGAACCAGGGCACGGCCCTGGACCGGGGGGGAAGAACTGCGCAATGCGCAGTTCTTCCAACGGACACCTATCGACCCGATTAGAAACACAGTTTTCCTCCAAGCGAGCTAGGGCGGCAAACCTTCGGGCTTCTTCGTGTCGACTCGGGGAAAAGCTCCTGGGATTTCTGTTCGCATTCCTCATCGGAGATGCACGACAGGCAGCGCCCGTCGATACACACGCCATGGCAGAGGCGCTTTTCTGTGCATGGTTTTCCGAGGCCCATGCTGCACGTATAGAGAACTTCGCAATGCCCCCGATCACAGAAGCCCTCACCGCACTCCTCGTCCTTGGTGCAAGCTCGATCCGGTACGTTCTCCGACCACACACGTCGGGGACAGGTGTCGAGGATGAGCTTGTCTCGGTCGGTGAGCGTGAGGCCGTAGTCCTCCTCGACGCGTTGGGAGATCGGTCGGAGGTCGGGATTACGGTGACAGTCAGCCGCTGTGCAGACGTCCGCTCCCCTGCTCGCCGACGCGTCGGCTCCCCCATCGGTCGATGCATCCGCTCCCCCATCTGCCAAGCCCGCGCTCGCTTGGAGAGGAGGAGCCTCGATGCCGCCTCCTCCCACCGGCGGCGTACTCGACGAACACGCGACCAACGCCACGAGCGCACAGGTTCCACAGATTCGGCGCATCCTTCGCCTCATGGTTTCTTGCACGCGGGATCATTGCCCCCGGGGCCGCCGAGCAGAAAGTATTGCCACGGTGTTCCCAAGTCCACCATCGACGATCGCGTGTAACACGATGCCTCATACGGCTTCGTCCAGCGCTCGAACGCATCATCCTGCGGATCCGTCACCAGCCAGTTCATGCCCAGGTACTTGGGCTCCCGCACCCAGGCCACGTGGCCTGGCGGCGCCGTGGCGAATTGCCCGCTGCCCATTTCGGTCTGCGCCCAGCCGTCCTCCGGCTTCGAATCAAAGACCTCATCCGAGGGTCGTTCGTGTACGCGTCCGCGCCACGGTTCACGCGATCGACCGTGAGCATGAGGCCGATGAACTCCGTGGCGTCGCCGACGGCCGGACAAGCCACGACCAGTTCGATCAGGCTGAAGTTGTCCTTCGCCACCTCGGGCTTGAACTGGTTCACGCGCACCGAGGCGCCCCGGTTCGGCGCGACCACGCTGAGCCCCGCATACAGCCGTTTGTCCGCATCCGGCAGCCCATGCACCTGATGATTCGCGATCCAGTCCTCGATCGACGTCGCCCCCGTGTCCTCCAGGATGTACCGCCAAAAATCAGGCCGGTTG
>JANMGF010000171.1:0-1737 GCA_031374535.1 Polyangium sp. (in: bacteria) | reverse complement strand
GCGCGTTGCGCAGTTCATCGAGCTTGGGTCCAGCCCCTGGCTGGTCCGGGTCCAGGGGTGGACAACCCCTGGTGGGGCCTGGGGCAAAGCCCCAGCGAAGCGGCGTCAAGATGAGACCGTCGTGGGGGAGAAGAGCGGAATCAGGCGGCGGCTTTTTTGTGCTCGGTGATCAGGATCGGGTTCGCCGGGGCTGGGAAGCCGAGCTTGCCGATCTCGTCGTTGATGATCGTGTTCGCCGCGAAGTACACGCTCCAGTAATGGGCCGTGTGGCAGTAGGGGCGCACGGCGAGCACGGGGCCGGCGAGCGTGAACGTCAAGAGCTCGACATCGGGCGCGGGCGTCTTGGCGACGTTCGGGATCTCCTTCAGCTTCTCCTTCAGCACGCTGATGGCCTTGTGCACGTCGGCTTGGCCCGAGAGCTGCGCGACGAGCTCCACGCGGCGGTAGGGGTTCTCGGAGAAGTTCTTGATCGTGTCGCCGAAGATCTTGCCATTGCCCACGAACGTCCGGACGTTGTCGGGCGTGTCGATCGCGGTGACGAAGAGGCCAATCGTGTGCACCGTGCCCTCGACGCCGCCTGCGATGACGTAATCGCCGGCCTTGAAGGGGCGGAGCACGATCATGAAGACGCCCGACGCGAGGTTCGAGAGCAGCCCCGACCACGCCACGCCGATCGCCACGCCCGCCGCGGCGAGCAGGCCCGCGAACGTCGTCGTCTCGATGCCGAAGACGCTCAGCACCGAGAGGATCAGCAGCATGTTGAGCACGACGCCCGCCACCGAACCCAGGTACTTGGTGACCGTCGCGTCGACCTTTCGCAGGTTCAGGCTGCGGTCGAGCATGCGGAGGATCGCGCGGACCACGATCCGGCCGATGATCCAGAGGACGAGCGCCCCGAGGATCTTCAGCCCGACGTTCATGCCGATTTGAACGGCAACATCGATGTACTTTTGAATCGTCTCGTTCATGACCGTAACCGAAACCCTTCGTGCTGACCGCGCCGATCCGGGCGGAGTCCTTCCCCGCCGCGACGAGAGGCGCGTGTGTTGCTTCGTTTCGAAGAGAGCAACCCTTGTGCCCGGAACGGTATCTGAGCCAACTACCGTGTCAAGACGCCGGCACGTGCCGCCCTGCGATCTCGAACCGAGGACACGAGGCTTCAACTTGTGGGATACGTGAGGACCGTTGTCCTCGGCGAACCCTGCCGCGCGAGTGCTGGTCTTTTGGAGCTTGCGCCAAGGGCTTGGAGGCTGCTCTGATGGGAGGCCATGGACGGGGATCGGGATCTCGCGGGACGGCTGGCCAAGAACGTGAAGCAGCTCCGGGAGGCGCGGGGGCTCACGCAGCAACAAATGGCGAAGCTCGGCGGGGTGCCGCGCGCGACGTGGGCGCACCTCGAGTCGGGGGAGGCGAACCCGACGCTCGCGGTCCTTCATCGCGCCGCGTCCGCGCTCCAGGTGACGATCGAGGAGCTCTTGAGCGCCCCGCGCAGCGCTGCGCGCCATTATGCCCATGGTAGTTTGCCCGTGCGGACGCCGGGGCAGGCGCTCGTGCGGAAGCTCTTGCCGGACGCGATTCCAGGTATGGAGATCGATCGAATCGAGGTCGCGCCGGGCGGCCGGATGACGGGCGTGCCCCACACGCCGGGCACGCGCGAGTACCTCACGGTCGAATCGGGCGAGATCCTCCTCGTGGTCTCGGGCGAGCGTTTCCACCTCGCGACCGGCGATCTCGTCG
>JANMGF010000167.1:0-10174 GCA_031374535.1 Polyangium sp. (in: bacteria) | reverse complement strand
GGCGGGCAGGGCGGTGGTGTCGGCGGCGCGGGGGGCGGCGTCGGCGGAGGCGGTAGCGGCGGCGCTGGCGGCAGCGGTAGCGGCGGCGGAAGCGGCAGCGGAGGCGGAGGCGGAAGCGGCGGCGCTGGCGGCTCCGGCGGTCAGGGCGGCGGCTCGCCTGATGCGGGCGTTTGTCCCATCACCACGATGGCCGTACCCATTGCGCCGTCACCCCATGTCCCCGCTTGCTCCTCGGTCGTCTACGCGACGAACCCCCCGACCTCGGGCCCTCATTACCCCTCGTGGGCGGCCTTCAAGACCTATGACGCGCCCGTCCCGCATGGCTACCTCGTTCACTCGATGGAACACGGCGCAGTCGTCATCTCCTACCATTGCCCGGACGGCTGCGATTCCGAGCTCGCCGCGCTCGCGGCCTTCCTCGACGCACGCCCGGCCGATCCGCTGTGCACGCCGCCCTTGAAATCGCGCGTCATCGTCACGCCCGATCCCGATCTCGGCGTCCGTTTCGCCGCGAGCGCGTGGGGCGCATTCCTCCGCGCCGATTGCCTCGATCTCCCCGCGCTCGGCGCCTTCATGGACGCCTATTATGCAAAGGCGCCCGAAAACTTCTGCTTCGACGGCGTCGACGTCCTCGCGCTCGACGGCGGCCTCCCCGCCGATTGCGGAGACCCGCCGATGGATGCCGGCGCGGACTGACCCGGGGGGTGTGCTCAAGTCGCCAGCCAGAAATCCTTACCCAGCAAGCTCTTCGCCGACTCGATCGTCCCGAATGCCCGCTTCAACTCCGACTTCGCCTGGTGCTCCGAGAGCTGCACGATGTACGGAATCCACAGCGGCCGACACACGAGCAGCGCCGCGTAAAACCCTTCCGCTTCCTCGTTCCAGCCCTGCGCCGCCGCGATCCGCGCCAAGAGATAGTTCACCGGCACAGGCGATCCCACCTGACCGATCTCCGTGGCCCGCGCCATCACCTCGCGGGCGAGCTCCGCGCGGGCCCCCTCGTCCTCGACGGTTTTCGCGCCCTTGAACATCTGGAAGGCAATCTCCAGCCGTTGCTCGTTCTCCACTTGCTCCGGCAGGTGATCCCGCACGATCACGCTCCAGGCGTCCACGAACGGCCGCGCCTTCATCTCCGGCGACGCGTCGCAGTGCGCCAGCAGAAGCTCGGCTTCCTTCCAGTCGCCTGCGTCCCGCGCGAGCTCGAGGCCCGACACCACGCGTTCTTCCTGGCATCGCCCCGGGTCCTTCTCGAGCAGCCACCGCTCCCAGTAAAGTGCCCCGCGCGACAGGGTCCGGAACACCATCGGCGGGTGCACCAGCCGCGCGAACAGCGCCTCCTGGATCAGGATGCTTTTGTGCCGCTCTACATCCGGCACCGTGAGGCTCTTCGGCCAGGCCTCGCATCCGAAGGCGAAGGTGATCATGACAGGACCCGGATCGCGGCCTTTCCTCCGCCGAATGCCACGGCCCCGGCCATCTTCCGCCCCCCACGCGCGCCATTGACGTGCTTCTCCACGTCCGCGAGCACGCCATCCGGGTCCGTCCCCGAGGTGCCGTAGGCGACGAGCACGCCGTCCTCGCGCCCATCGGGCCCTTCGAGGTGAAAATCCAGCCAGGGCCCGCGCTTCGAGACACGGACCACGCGCAGATCGTCCCGCGCCCGCAGGATCGACGTGATCACCCCCGCGGCCGCCACGTGCAAGAGATCCTCGCGCCCGGCCGGGCTGACCGTGATGAGCTCCGCCGCCGAGACGTCCGCTGCGTGCACCAACGTAAAGCTTTCGATCTTCGGATCCCGGACGCCTGGCGCGAAGTAGGCGAGCTCGAAGGTGCTCGTCGTTCCGGGCGCCGCTTCGCAGGCGAGCAGACACGCAGGCAGCACGAGCGGCGGCCACAAATTTGGCTGATCCGCCCTCAACTTCGCGAGATTGTAGGTCTGCATCGAGGGATCCAGGAGCAGGGTACCACGCCCCGACCATGCTCAAAAGACCCATACGCGCGCCTTCGCCCGGATCGTCGGCGCGACGCGGCGGTGTGCTGATATACTCCGGAAAGGACAAACACAGGAGAGCTTGCCCATGAACTTCGCTCGTCGCCGTGAACACCGTTCCGCCAAGTTTTTCCGCCGCCTCCTCGCGCCGGCCCTCGGCCTCGCGTTCACCTCCGTCATCGCCGCCCTCGCCGCGAGCTGCGGCTCGAGCAGCACCGGCACGCCGCCTTGCGAGTCGGTCTACGCCGACAAGTGCGGAGGCACGTGCAGCAGCGACTTCACCTGCGCGACCGGCCTTTATTGCGGCATCGGCGGCACCTGCACGGCTGATTGCGCGTCCGGCGCGGCCCAGTGCCCCTCGGGCCAGGCGTGCGACGTGCGCGGCCGGTGTATCCCCACGGGCGGCGGGTCCGGCGGCATGGGCGGGTCCGGCGGCATGGGCGGGACCGACTTCGTCACCGCGAACAGCAGCACCGGCTCGGGGCCCGACGCTTGCGCCGACGTCGCCGTCAATTTCGAGAAGCAGATTCCCACCGTCATGTTGCTCATCGACCAGTCGGGCAGCATGACCGCGGCCTTCGGCAACAGCGATCGCTGGAACGTCCTTTACGACACGCTCATGGATCCGACCACCGGCGTCGTGAAGAAGCTCGAAAAGGACGTTCGCTTCGGGCTCGCGCTTTACACGAGCGCCGGCGGCAACGCGGGCGGCACGTGCCCGATGCTGGTGAAGGTGCCGCTTGCGCTGAACAACCACGGGGCGATCGACGCGATTTACGGGCCCCAGACGCCGGAGGGCGACACGCCGACCGGCGAGAGCCTCACGGCCGTCACCACGGATCTCATCGCTTATCAGGAGCAGGGCCCCAAGATCATCGTCCTCGCGACCGACGGCGAGCCCGACACCTGCGCCCAGCCGAACCCGCAAAACGGCCAGGACGAGTCGATCGCCGCCGCGCAAGCCGCCTTCGGCAAGAACGTGCGCACCTTCGTGATCGCCGTCGGCACCGAGGTGAGCCAAGGCCATCTCCAGGACGTGGCCAACGCGGGCGCCGGCCTGCCCATCGGCGGCGCGGAAAAGGCACCTTTTTATCAAGCCCTCGACCAGCAGGCGCTCCTCGACGCATTCGACACCATCATCAACGGCGTCCGTTCGTGTGTCCTGAAATTGAACGGCCTCGTCGACGAGACCTCCGCCGCCCAGGGCAAGGTTTTGCTCGACGGCATGTCGCTCGGCTACAACGACGCGAATGGCTGGAAGCTCAACAGCCCCGACGAGATCGAGCTCGTCGGCAGCGCATGCGACACCATCAAGCAGGGCGACCATTCCATTTCGGTCCAGTTCCCCTGCGGGATCGTCATTCCAAAGTGAGATCGGCGGACAGGATCATCCTCCCATTCTTTTCACGAATGGGATGATCCTGTCCACGAACGCCTGCTTGTGGAACCGGTCGAACTCGGCCCACGTGCAGAGCGTCGTCGGATCCGTCACGCGATCCACGAAGAGCTTCCCGTCGAGGTGATCCACCTCGTGCTGGAACGTCCCCGCCGTCAAACCCCGCGCCAAGCGCTCGAACGGCGCCCCGTGCCGATCCCACCCGGTCACGCGCACCTCGGCAAACCGAGAGACGACGCCGCGCAGGTTCGGCACCGACAAACACCCCTCGAAATTGTCGAATCGCTCGTCCCCGAGGGGCTCGATCACCGGATTGACCACGATCGTCAGCGGGATGTTTGGCTTGTACGGGTAACGCGGGTTGTCCTTGACCTCGATCGCCACCACGCGTTTCGGTACGTGGACCTGGGTCGCGGCGAGCCCGGCGCCGTTCGCGTCGTGCATGGTCTCGATGAGGTCGTCGATGAAGCGCTGCATCTCGGCCGTGGCGAGCTCCTCGCGCAAGACCTCGCGCGCCCGGCTCCGCAGCACCGGATGTCCAATCTGAGCAATCTTCAGCAACGTCACGAGGTCGATCTTATCACGGGACGGAAAGCCTTGGGCGCGCTCGACGTGCCTCCGCGTCGGCCCCAGGATCGCGCCATGAACCAGGACAAGCGCGAGCCCGACCTTTCCACGAACGTCCCCCACGGCAGCGAGCCCGAGAGGAGCGGACGAACGGACGTCGAGCGCGAGGTGCGCGGCGAGGAGAACGCGCCGATCGAGCGCGAAGGCGGCGGCAGCGAGCAACGCGAGAGCGGATCGATCGAGCGCGCCAAGGCGCTCTTCGAGCACGCAGGCAAAGACGTGGCGGCCGCGGCGAGCGAGATCGCCGTCGTCGCCCGGGCTGCCGCGGAGACCGCGAAGGAAGCGATCAAGGAGGAGATCCCCACGACGCGGCGCACGGGCGAGCCCTCGAAGGAATCGAGCCTCGACCGGCTGAACGACCTCTTGCGTGGCGAGCTGGCCAGCGTCGAGACCTACGAGCTCGCCCTTCGCCGCGTGCGTGACGCCGAGCTGTCGAGCTCGCTCCGCCAGATCTGCGAGAGCCACGAGCGACGCGTCGAGCGCCTGCGCGACAAGGTCCGCGAGCTCGGCGGAGAGCCTGCGCATAGCTCGGGCGTGTGGGGCGCCTTCGCGCGTCTCGTGCAGCGCGGCGCCGATCTCCTCGGCCACCGCGCCGCGCTCGCCGCGCTCGAGGAGGGCGAGGACCAGGGCAAGAAGCGATATGCCCGCGATACGGACGAGCTCGACGCCTCGGTGCGCGATTTCGTCCTGAAAGAGCTCGCGCCCGAGCAGCAACGCACGCACGACCTCGCGCAATCGCTGCAAAAATTCGTCAAAGCAGCGTGACGCTCGGACGCGCCGGGACGCCGCTCCACGGGAACGTCAGGTTTTCCAGACGGGCGGCGTCATCCCGAGCTTGTTGTAGAAAAACTTCGCCGCCGTCCGCGAGAGCGCGTCCTTCGGCTCGTACACGTCCGGCCCGCGCGACAGCATTCCCGCCGAAAGCGACCCCAGGCGTTTGCCCATCAGCCGCTCGAGGTCGTCGGTGAATGCATCCATCGTTTGATACCGGTCCTCGCGACGCTTGCGTAGCGCCTTCAGGATCACGCCTTCCGTCGCCCGATCGATGTTCGGGTGCACCTCGGACGGCTCCTTCGGCGGCACGATGAGTTGCCTCGCCAGCAAGATCGCGTAATCGTCCGAGCGGAACGGCAGCTCCCCGACGAGCATCCGGTACATCATCACGCCGAGCGCATACACGTCCGAGCGTGGATCCACCTTGTCGCCCACCACCTGCTCCGGCGGCATGTATTCGGGTGTCCCGATGGCCACGCCCGCCTGCGTCACCGCTTTGGCAGCCTCGAGCCTCGACAAACCAAAATCCAGGACCTTGGTAGCATAAGGTTCGCCCGGCTCGCCGACCAGGAAGAGGTTGTCCGGCTTCACGTCGCGGTGCACGATCCCCGCGCGATGCGCCGCGGAAAGGGCCGAGGTCGTCTGCGAGAGCACCGGGAGCGCGATGTGCACCGGCATCGTGATATCGCGCCGGAGCCAGTCGCCGAGCGTCTCGCCGAAGAGATACTCCATGACGAGGAACGGCACGCCGTCCGTCCGTTCGCCGGTATCGAGCACCTTCACGATGTTCGGGTGGGCGAGGGCGTTCGCCGCCTTCGCCTCGCGATCGAACCGTTCACGCGCGCCGGGCGCGCGGAGGTGCAGCGTGTCGAGCATCTTGATGGCGACCGGCTGCGTGGTCGTCCGGTCCTGCGCCAGATAGATGCGGGCCATGCCCCCCCGACCGATGAGCCCTCGCACCTCGTATCGACCCCCGAGCACGACGCCGGTCTCGGCCGTCGGTTTGGCGCGGAGTAACGATACGTCGGGCGTCGCGACGAGCCGCTCGCCGTCGTACGGGCAGAAGCGGTGCTCTTCATCGTCGAATCGCCTGAGACAACGCGGGCAATACATCGGTCCCGTCCCCATTCACACCGTCAAGGCAACGCGCCGCCGCAGATCCAGTCCGACACGGTCTGGATCTTGGCGTCCGAGAGCGCGATGGCCGGCGGCATCCTGTTGCCGAAGCACTTGTCGACGTTCATCATCTTGTCGATCACGTAACTCTCCGAGGGCTCGCCCGGCTTGACGCGCATGCGATCTCCGCCCGCGCATTGGCCGGCCGGCACGTTCACGAGCTGGGCGTGAGAATTCGCGCTCGTCAGATCGAGCGCGGCCTTCGGCGAAGCGCCGGAATGGCAGCCCGCCGTCGCGCAGCTCGCCGTCAGGATCGTCTGCACGTCGGCAAAGGCCACGCTCGCCGAGCCGCAGGTGCACACGCCGGCCGCGCAGGTCTGCCCCGGCGCGCACTCGTTGCCGCACGTGCCGCAGTTCATCGGGTCGATCATCAGATCGCCGCATCCGCCGCCGCCCGCGCCGCCCATCCCGCCGCCGCTCCCCGAGCTGCTGCTGCTCGAGCTGCTGCTGGCCGGCGATCCGCCCGATCCACCCTCGCCCCCCGCGCCGCCCGAGCCCTCGGTCCCATCCGAGCAACCCGCGCCCGCGAGGGCGGCAGCGGCCATGCAGGGCACGGCGATCATCCAGAACCTCGTCCACCGATTCGTCATCGACCAACCTCCAACCAACCTATCCAGGAAAAAAGCGGGCCCCTCGGCTCAACCGAGGTGCCGATGCAAGAATGCCGTGGTTCGGCTCCACGCGAGCGCGGCGCACTCCGCCACGTACACGTCCTTGCGTGACTCGTGCGCGAACGCGTGTCCCGCCTCGTAAACGTGGAGCTCCATGGATTGCCCCCGCGCATGCATCTCGTCCGTGAGCGTGCGCGCCAGATCCGGCCGTGCCCACTCGTCCTTGCTGGCGAAATGCGCGAGGATCGGGGCCTTCACGTTTCCGTAATCGAACTTGTCCGAGGGGGCGAGCCCATAATAAGGCACGACGGCTCGGAGCTCCGGCAGCACCGTCGCCGCGGCGAACGAGAGCGCGCCGCCGAGGCAGAACCCGACGACGCCGACGTGCCCGTTGCTGCGCGGGTGCTTGGCGAGGAACGCCGCCGCCCCGCCGATCTCCTCGAGCGCGCGGGGCCAATCGAGCCCCTCCATGAGCTTCTGGGCCTCTGCCGCGTCGATCGTCCACCGCCCGTGATAGAGGTCGGGGATCGCCACGAGGAACCCTTCCCGCGCGAGCCGTGCGGCGACGTGGCGGATCTGGCCGTTGAGCCCCCACCACTCCTGGATCAGCACCACCGCGGGCGCTCGCTCCACGCCCTCGGGCAGAACGAGCTCGCCAGGCGCATCCGCCCCACTTTTCGTCGGAAACTTGATCGGTTCGTACATCGTGCTCGCCTCCGTACCCCTGCGCTGCCAGCCGCGCGGGCGCGGCGAGCATACCCCAGTTGGTCCCGGCGCGCGAGTTTCGAGGCGCGCGTGGTACGGAGGCGCCGGTGGCGCCTGGCCTCAGGAGGATTCGACGGGACTAACCGCGTCTCGGGGTCGTCCCAATCCGGAGAACGGCGAGCGTACGTGTTTCTCGATCGACGCGAATATCAGGACGGCGGCACAGACATCACTCGCGAGACGCCAATGCATTTTCCTGACGTGATACGTGCACGCCTCGGCGAACGTAACTTCCCACATCGTCAGAGGTCGCGCGTCGTCTCGAGCGCTGCGACAAACGTATCGTGCGGGATCCAGCGCACGGTGGAACGCTCGATGTCGTCCAGCAGCGCGTTCTCGTCCTCGGAGACGGGCACCCACGGAGCCGCGTCGATCGCCGCGAGCACGGGATCGTTACCACGGTGCGTCACGCCACTTTGCGATGCGGGTTCGTCAGCCTGAACCACCGCAGATTTCTTCGCCGCATCCATGTCTCTCTGTGCCTCCGTCCGCGCCTCAGCGTCGTCCCGGGAGGGATAACACCAACCATGACAGGAAGACAAGCCCGCGTTTGCCCGGGACCATGCAGCCGTGGCTTTCCACCCTGCGTTCAGGGCGTGGCACGATCTGTGCTGGACGCGCGAGGCATGAAGAGCTTACGTCCCCCCCGCGAATCTGGTATGCCCCTCGCGCCGGGGACGCTCTCCGGGTAGAAGAAAGGGCTCGGCGCATGATCAAGGGCGTTCACGCGATGTTTTACACGGACAAGGCCGACGAGCTGCGCGCCTTTCTCCGCGACAAGCTCGGGATGCCGGCGACGGACGTCGGCGGCGGCTGGCTGATCTTCGACTTCGCGGAAGCCGACATGGGCGTTCACCCGACCGGCCACCCGGGCAGCGCGCCGACGGGCACGCACAATGTTTCGTTTTATTGCGACGACATCAAAAAGACGGTCGAGGAGCTCCGCGGCCGAGGCGTCGAGTTCACGGACGAGATCACGGACCAGGGCTACGGGCACACGATCCACTTCGTGATGCCGGGTCAGGTCAAGGTCGAGCTCTACCAGCCGAAATACAAGTGATCGCAAACGCGCCTGGCACCTCATTGACAGTCGGGCCGATGGAGTGGGTCTGACGCGCGCTGGAGCACCGGACGGGGTAAGGATACGGCGGCGCGCTACACGGTGCCGCTGTAGGGATGGACGGAAAGATACCGAGGCCGGTCAGCGACCGTTCTTCGCGGCCAGCCAGTCGGCAAGGTCCTCGCCGGACAGATCGAGCACCACGTCGCCAACCCGCTCTGCGCCCTGCTCGCGAATTCGCAACGTCAGCATCGAGCGCTCCTCGGGCGTCAGAGAACGGCCGAGCCGTCGCTCGAACTGGTGCGCGAGCGGCTGGAGTTGCCCTTTCGCGAAATACTCGCGGGCAAACTCGCTCTTGTACTCGTAATTCGGTAGGGCCATGAGCGCCTCCAGGGCCTTGCGTGCTGCCTCGCCAAGCGAGAATAGCACGAGATCGGCGTACAGGGTCTTGCGTTCTTCGCTCTCGATGCCGTACGTCGTGGGCGCCCGGGCTCGTTATCGTTGCCCGGCGTGCTTGCTCATCGTGACGCCCGATCCGGCGCTCGCGGCTCGCCTTGCTGCGGGAGCGAGGGCACACGAGCGTTTTATGTCGGCTGCGAGCGTATGGTCAAGAAAAGGTTTGCCCCGGGACCGGAGGGGTCGTACCAAAGTTTTTCCAGGGCAATCAAGGCAAGCACCCACGACGCGCCCACCCCCGCCTGGTCGCCGGCCTTCTGCTCCGCTCGCCGCTCACCCCTGCGGCGGGGAGCCGGGCCGAGGGGATCACAAGCCCCGCGAAATTTCGCGAAGATGTACTAGGCTGCGCCGCGATGTCGAGCGCCCCGTCGCCCCCGACCCTGAAGCCCACGCGTTTCCTCGACGCCGTTCGTCGCGGCGTCCTCGTCGTCGACGGCGGCATGGGGACCCAGATCTACGAGCGCGGCGTGCTCTTCAACGTCAACTACGAAGAGCTCGTCGTCTCGCGCCCCGAGCTCGTCCTTCGCATTTACGAGGACTACGTACGCGCCGGCGCCCAGGTCCTCGAGACCAACACCTTCGGCGCCAACCGCGTCCGGCTCACGCGCCACGGCTACGGTGATCGCGTCCGCGAGTTCAACGTCGCCGCCACGCAGCTCGCCCGCAAAGCCATCGGCGATCGTGGCCATGTCGCCGGCGCGATCGGCCCGAGCGGGCTCGTCCTCGCCGCCTTCGGTGAAGACGATCGCGCTCGCGTGCGGGACGCCTTCCGTGAGCAGGCCGAGGCCCTCGCCGAGGGCGGCGCCGACCTCATCCTCGTCGAGACCATGCGCCAGCCCGAGGAGCTCTTCCTCGCCATCGACGGCGTACGACAGGCCGTCGGCGACAGCTTGCCCCTCGTCGCCGAGGTCTCCGTCGACGCCGATCTCACGCTCTCCGACGGTACATCCGTCGCCGAGGTCGGCGCGCGCCTGCGTGATCTCGGCTGCGACGTCATCGGCGTCAACTGCTCCGACGGCCCGCAAGTCGTGCTCGCCGCCATCGAGAAGCTCTTGCCCCTCGGCATCCCGCTCTCCGCGGTCCCCAACGCCGGCCTCCCGCGCCGCGTCGACGACCGCTTCATCTACGTCTCCACGCCCGAATATTTCGGCGTCTTCGCGCGCAGGCTCTGCAAGCTCGGCGTCCGGCTCATCGGCGGCTGTTGCGGCACCACGCCCGAACACGTGCGCCGCATGGCCGCTGCCGCGCGTATGGAGGCGAGCACTGCCGCGGGCGCGTGCGAGGATCCCGGACCCCTCTGGGTCGGGGCCGGCGATAGC
>JANMGF010000216.1:0-3225 GCA_031374535.1 Polyangium sp. (in: bacteria) | reverse complement strand
ATAGGGCGCCAAATGGTCATCAACGTAACGTTGGCGGAGTGCGATCCGCCCCGGCTCGTTTTGCATCGCTACCGCGATCGGTTCATGGTCGAGGTCTACGTCTCAACTCGATTCGGCCCGCTGATCTTCGTATTCTTCGCTCGGTCCAACGGAAGGGGCGTCCGTATCCGCGATCTGTTCGTGGACTGCTACAAGGGCACCCGTTGGTTGGGCAGGGCGCAGGTCATTGATGAGAAAACGCGGGACGATGTGTGTTGGCAGCATGTTCTTTTCTTGCCTCTCGTGCGCCGCGCAGTCGCGTGGGCGACAAGGCGAAATGTGAGCCCGCGATGCTGGTGCCCGGTCGGGCACCCGGAGAAGTGCTGGGGCACGAATCACGGCCCGCAGCCCGAGCTTCCCGATCTTCCGGAGCTGCGGCACGGAGTCAAATCGACATGCAGGAAGCCGCATCGCCGTTGCTGTGTCGCCGCCTCGGGACAACGCCGCCGACGCGGGCGCGAGCCAAGTGAAGGTCAACGGTACCGCTGCGCATGAACGTGGCCGCGGGCTTACCGACCCCAACTTCCACTTTTCTTGAAGAAGTCCCTTGCGCTCTACTTCGACGATGTTAGAACTAGGCCCGTGACCTCGACGCTAGAACGTCACGCCCAGCAACTCAGCGCGCTCGGCCATCCTGTTCGCCTTCAGATCCTGCGCTTCGTCGTGCAGGGGGGCGACGGGGGGACGTCCGCTGGGGAGATCCAGGCGCATGTCGATCTACCCCCGTCGACCCTCAGCCATCACCTGAAGCGGCTCGTTGAGGCTGGCCTGTTCACGACCCGCCTCGAAGGCACGTTCCACTACTACGCCGCCGATTACGCGGCGCTCATGGCCCTCACAGCGTACGTCTGGGAGGACTGCTGCAAGCGTGGCAAAGTCGTGAAGAGCGGCTGCTGCTGAACGGCTGCTTTTTTCTGCGTGATGGTTCGAGTTTTTTGGAAGGAAGAAAGGAAACGCTACATGAACGTCCTCAAGCCCCACGTGTCTTTGAACGTCACCAACATCGAGCAATCGGTCGCCTTCTATGAGAAGGCTTTCGGCGTCGCGGCGACGAAGCGGCGTCCCGGATACGCGAAATTCGACCTGGCAATTCCCTCCCTGAACCTGACGATGCAGGAGGCTCCGCGCACGGGTGTCAACGCCAGCCACTTCGGCGTCCAGGTCGCGAGCACCGACGACGTCGTCGAGGCGAAGACCCGCTTTGAGGCCGCGGGGCTGAAGACAATGACGGAGGAGGACACGTCGTGTTGCTATGCGGTGCAGGACAAGGTGTGGATCGAGGACCCGGACGGCAACTCGTGGGAGGTGTTCGTCGTGAAGGCGGACGCCGACGTCATGGGTACTTCCTCGGCTTTGACGAAGGATGCCAGCGCGTGCTGCACGCCCGTGTCCCTCTCGGAGAAACCCGAGGTCAAGCCGTCGGCGTCGTCCTGCTGCGGGCCGAAGACGTGAGGGTGCGTCGGCGCTTGACAGGAACTACGCCCCGTAGTTCTATCGTACATCGACGATGAAAGGCGACGCTCCCCCCGAACCCTCCTGTTGCCCCGCGCCGAGCGTCGCGCAGGACCTGCGCCCCGTGGAAGGGCGGGAGGCCGACGAAGAGTTGGCAGCGCTGGCCAAGGCCATCGCACATCCCGCCCGGGTGCAGATCCTCCGAATCCTCGTCCGGAAGACCTCTTGTATCTGCGGCGACATCGTAGACGAGCTGCCGCTCGCGCAGTCGACCGTCTCGCAGCACTTGAAGATCTTGAAGGAAGCCGGGCTCATCCGCGGCGAGGTCGACGGGCCACGCGTCTGTTACTGCATCGAACCTGCCGCCCTCCGGCGCCTCAAGGCGCTGGTGGGTGGCCTGTGAGTTTTTTTGCCCTCTTCATCGATCATCGACGATGAACGAAGGAAGGTCGGACCCCGGGCCGGCACCCTTCGCGGGCAGAAGCCAACGCTAGCAAGGACGACCTGACGACATGCAATCCGAGAAAGCCGGAGTCGCCGGCAAACTCTCTTTCCTCGATCGTTACCTGACGCTGTGGATCTTCCTCGCCATGGGGCTCGGCGTGGCCCTCGGCTACACGGCGCCCGGTTTCACGGCGCTCTTGAATCGCATGAGCGTGGGCACGACGTCGATCCCGATCGCCATCGGGCTCGTCGTCATGATGTACCCCCCGCTCGCGAAGGTGCGGTACGAGGAGCTCGGGAAGGTCTTTCGCAACAAACGCGTGCTGACGCTGTCGCTCGTGCAGAACTGGATCATCGGCCCGGCGTTGATGTTCGGCCTTGCCGTGCTGTTCCTGCGCGACAAACCCGAGTACATGCTGGGGCTCATTCTCATCGGCCTCGCGCGCTGCATCGCGATGGTCATCGTCTGGAACGACCTCGCGAAGGGGGACACCGAATACTGCGCGGGATTGGTCGCCTTCAACTCGATCTTCCAGGTGCTGTTCTTCTCTGTGTACGCGTATTTCTTCGCGACGCTCCTGCCCTCCTGGATCGGGCTCGAGGGCGCGGTCGTGAACATTACGATCATCGAGATCGCGAAAAGCGTCGCCATCTATCTGGGAATCCCGTTCGCAGCCGGGTTCCTCACGCGTCGGGTGCTCGTGTCTTCCAAGGGAGTGGATTGGTATCAGACGCGCTTCGTCCCGCGTATCGGGCCGATCACGCTCGTCGCGCTGCTCTTCACCATCGTGGTGATGTTCTCGCTGAAGGGCGAGACCATCGTGCAGCTCCCGCTCGACGTGCTCCGCATCGCGGTGCCGCTCCTGATTTACTTCGTCGTGATGTTCTTCGTCTCGTTCTTCCTGAGCAAGCGCGTCGGCTCGGACTACAAGCAAGCCGCCACGCTCTCGTTCACGGCATCGTCGAATAACTTCGAGCTTGCCATCGCCGTCGCCATCGCGACGTTCGGAATCCATAGCGGGGCGGCATTCGCGGCCGTCATTGGGCCGCTCGTCGAGGTGCCGGTCCTGATCGGGCTCGTCAACGTAGCGCTCTGGCTCGGCAAGCGGTTCTTCCCCGGTGGCGTCGAAGTCGTACCGCCGCCCTGCGCAGTGCCCGCCACGGAATCGGAGGCCCAACGATGAGTGCCCTGTCGACGCCCAAGAGCATTCTTTTCCTCTGCGTCGCGAATTCGGCCCGCAGCCAGATGGCAGAAGGTCTCGCGCGGAAGTTGTTTGGTGATCGCGTGCG
>JANMGF010000141.1:0-1222 GCA_031374535.1 Polyangium sp. (in: bacteria) | reverse complement strand
GCGTCGGCAAGACGGCGCTCCTCGTGCAGATCGCGCTGGACGATCTCCTGCGCGACAGGCGCGTGCTCCACATCTCGACGGAGCACGCGGTCGATCACGTGCGCGCCTACTACGACGAGCTCTTCCACGACATCGCGTCGTACACGAAGCTCGCCGAGCCCGAGTCCGTGCGCCTGGATCTCGAGCGTCACCGGCTGATCTTCTCGCTCCTCGGTCATGCAAGCTCGAGCGAGGGTGCCTCGTCGTCGTTGATGAAGAAGCTCGTCGACACGGTCTCGTTCGCCCGCGAGATCGCGCACTTCTCGCCCGACGTGATCATCATCGACGGCTTCGACTTCGCGCACGCGACCGAAGCCATGGTGGGGACGCTCCTTGGTTTGGCGCGGGATCACTCGGCCGAGCTCTGGCTCTCCACGACGACGAAGGCGAGCGAAGCGAAGTCCGGTTCGGCGCCTGCGCCGATCGATCGGTTCTTCGACAAACTCGAGGTCGTGGTCTACCTCGACCCCGAGAAGGACGTCGTGCGTCTTCGCCTGCTGAAGGATCACGACACCAAGGAGATCAGCGATCTGTCGCTCCGCCTCGACCCGCACACGATGCGGATCATCGACGCGGACATCCCGCCGGCCTCCGAGCGTCCGCGTGACGCGAAGCGCTTCCGCCTCTACTCGGGCGGGGCGCGGGGCGCGGAGTCGGCGTTCGGCGCGTGTGCGGAGCGCTGGGGCCTCGCGGAGACGAACTTCAGCTTCGACGGTCACACGCTGCGCGAGCGCGAGCGTGGGGTCCAGGTGCTCAGCGAGGCGGAGATGCGCCGCGGTGACTTCAGCCTGGTCTACGTCTCGAAGCGCCTCGGCCGCGTGCTCAGCGAGATCCCGCTCGTGCGGAACGTGCTGCAGACGATCTGGTACCAGATCAACGCGGCGCGCGAGGTCTTCGTCGTGGGTCAGATCCAGGACGACGGCACGGTTCGCGGCGGGACGGGCTGGGGCGCGGAGCTCGCGAGGCTCTGGAAGAAGCCGCTCTACGTGTTCGATCAGGACAAGCGGGGCTGGTTCCGCTGGAACGGGAAGAGCTGGGAGCTGACGACGCCGTCGCCGGTGATCTCAGGCGAGAGCTTCGCAGGGATCGGGACGCAGAACCTGACCGAGGGCGGTCGTGAGGCGATCACGGATCTCTTCCGACGCAGCTTCGGCGACCCCCTGGCGGGGGGGCGGTAAGGGGG
>JANMGF010000133.1:0-3506 GCA_031374535.1 Polyangium sp. (in: bacteria) | reverse complement strand
CCGCGAGCGCCGACCCGATCTCGCGCATCGAGCGGCAACGCCAGGCCGAACGTGTCCACGGCGTGGTGAACGACCTCAACGAGACCGACCGCGCGCTCCTCCTGCTCCGTTTCCACGAGGAGATGAGCTACGAGGACATCGCGCAGGCGATCGAGGTGCCGCTGGGGACCGTGAAATCGCGGCTCTCCCGGCTGCTCCAGAAGCTCAAGCTCAGGCTCGGCCCCGCGTTCCCCGCCCACACCCCGAGGCCCGAGCAGAGCCCGGGAGACCTGTCCGGGAGCGAGTCGTGAAGCGCTCGCAGGCGAGGAAGCGGCAGGCCTTGACGCCCGCGCCGAAGACGAAGGTGCAAGACCGGCGGCTCCATGACCGGCTCGCGATGACCCTGCGCACGCTTTTCGTGCGCCCGCGCAACGACGTCCCGACGACGGCGAAGACGGGAGCCGCGCCGCGCCCGATGCCCGTGCCTTTCGCCCTGCCTGCGGCCGAGCTGGAGACGTCGCCTTCGGATCCCGATCCCATTCTGCGTTCGGTGCTCTCGGCGCTCGCGCCCGAGCCGGAGGAAGGGGCACCGGAGGCGCTCCGCGAGGCGCTCGTATCCTGGGCCGAGGACACGGCCGAGCCTCGATCCGCCGAGCTCGAGGCCGTCCTCGAAGCCCTCGATCCCCGCGGCGCCGCGCCCGTTTCCTTGCGCGAGAGCCTCGTCCAGTGGGCCTGCGACACGGCGTCCCCGCGCACGGCCTCGCTCCTCGAACCCGAGGTCCTCCCGGCCCCCCGCCGAGGGCCCTGGTCCACGTCGCTCTGGCAAACGTTGGTCATCGCCGGGCGGCGGCTCGCCAGCGTTTTTCTGGACAGGCTCCGCAAAGGTTCACGCGGCGCGCGGTAGGAAAACTTCGATTTACTTCGCGAGCTTCTCCAGCGCCGCCCGCGCCCGCCCTCGATACCCTTCCGCCTCCGTCCCGAGGCCCGCGATCCGCGTGCGAAGCTCCTTCACCCGCGCCTCCTTCTCCAGGATCTGCGCCGTGAACTTTTCCCCGTCGTTCTTCGATTTCGTCGCTGACAAATAGCCCCGCAGCCGGTTGAGATCCTGGACCACCTCGTCGAGATCCGACCTTCGTTTCGGCAGGAGGCTCTCGCGTGCCTCCGCGTCGACGAGGTGTTTGGCCGCATCCTCGAGCGCGGCCCGCTGCGCCGCCGGCAATTTCGGCGCCGCCGCGATGCCCCGAAGCGCGCGTGGACCGAGAGTCTTGACGGCCGTTCGCCGCGACAACCCCTCGTCGGCCTCGACGCGGCGGACCTTCTTCGATCGCGGATCACTCGCGAAGACCGCGAGCGGCTTGTTCGACACGACGTCGAAATCGAGCTCGTCGGCCCCGCGGACGGTCGCATTCCGCACGAGATCGAGGTTCAAGAAGACCGTACGCGCCCCGCCGCTCCGGTTCTCGATCGTGTAATCGGTCGTCCGGTGCCGGATGAAATGCTCGACGAGCTGATCCCCCTGGAGCTCGACGAGCTGCACGTCCTCCGAAAAGCCGACGTTGCTCGCCGTCAGCTCGACGTCGATGTCGGCGCCGAAGGCGATGAGCCGGGTCTCGCTGGGCTTCAGGCGGTCAACCTGCGCCTCGCCCGCGAAGCCGCCGTCCGCGAAAAACGAAATGGGACCCGCGGGCAAGGTCTGCTTCGTGTCATTCTTGATCCGCGCCGCGCTCCGGCCCACGTCGCCGGTCGTGGCAAACCATACGATGCGCCGCGCCGAGATCGGTTGCTGGAGGAAAGGAACGAGCGCCGATCCATGCGCCCGCAGATCCACCGGCGTGGGCAACGAATATCGGAAAAGCGCGCCCGATTCCATGCCCTCCGCCTCGGCCACCTGCGCGAGATCCCCCACGGAGAGCACCGTCGAGGACCCCTGATCCGCGCCCGAGCCCGTGCCGCTCCCGTGCCCGATCGTCCCGATGGATCCGAGCCCGATTCCCTCGCCGCGCCCGCCGCCGCCCTCGCCGATACCCGTGAGGCCGAGCCCGCCCACGCCGAACGTGTCTCCAATCGCCTCGCTCCACATCGCGTCCGCGGTCTGGAGAACGAGCTGGGGGATCGTGGAGAGGGGCTCGCTCGGCGTGATGAGCTCGCGGCGCGTGTAGCGCGGGGATGCGAGCGGATACAGAAAGGAGTCGGGGCGGCCATTGACGAGCTCGATCTTGACGTTTTTCCACGCCTCGTCCGTGTCGTTGTGCACGAGCGCCCAGCCCTGCAGAATGCCGCGCTGCTCCTTGTCGCTGAGGACCATTCGGTACGTCGAGCGCCATACCGGCGCCTCCGCGACGTAGCCGAGCGTCACGTCGGACGTGCTCGAAGCGAGCACCCGCAGATCCCTCCGCGCCGACGAACCTTGAGGCGAGGCCACGGACGCGCTCGCGCTGAGCCGTGCTGCGAGCGAGGGATCCGTGGGTTTGACCCCGACGACCTCGGACAGGAAAAACTTTCGGATCTCGGCTTCCGTGGTGAGCACGAGCAGCGTCGTCTCATTGCGCTGCACGCAGCGGGCGGGCGAACCGTCGGTTTGCGTTTTTGCGCCTGCGCCGTCGGCGATCGGCAAACACGGGCCCGGCTCGCCGTCCGCGGGATCGAGCACGTCGACGAGTCTTCCTTTCACCGTCTCGCGCGCCGTGCGCAGCTCGATGCCGCCGCCCTTCAAGCTGCGGAGCAGGCCCGCGTGCGTGACGGCGCCCGAACCCTCGGGCAAACCCGCGAGCGCGCGGCCCTTTTCGACGCTGATGCTGCTCGCGAACTCGATGCCCGCGACGCTCGTTTTCCCGTCGGTCCCGAGCACCACGAGGGTCTTCAGCGCGTCGTCGAGGTGCGAGACCGGCACGGGCAAAGCGAGCCCCGCGTCCTTTCCGACCCTGCCCGACCGCTCGAAGTAACCCACCCCGGATTCGTAGAGGCGCACGGTCTTGAGCGGCAGCGGCGGCTTCGGCGCGGTCTGGGCAGAGGCGAGTCCGCTCGTCGTGAGGAGCGTCGTTGCGAGAAGGATGGAAAAGGGGCGGGAAGTCGAAAGCATCAAATTTGCCTCGGGTTTCTGGCGGTGGGGCAAGGACACGCCGCGCTCCTGCGAGTTCCCCGAAATCTCGGGGCCGCCTGCCCGCCGACGCGTGCGCCCGGGCGGGAACGTGGTAATGACGCGGCCTGCCATGGTGCGATTCACGACGGTCCTTTTTGATCTCGACGGCACGCTGATCGACTCGATCCGCCTGATCCTCGACAGTTATCATCACACGTTCGCCGTCCACGGTCTGCCTCCGTGCGCGGACGAAGCGCTCCTCCGCGGGGTCGGCACGCCCCTCAAGACGCAGCTTGCCGGATACGCGGACGATCCGGCGGTGGTGCTCGCGATGGTCGAGACGTACCGGACCTACAACCTCGCGAACCACGACGCGTGCGTGCGGCCTTTCCCCGGGGCCGTGTCTTGCGTGCGCGCGCTCGCTCGGGCCGGCGTGAAGGTCGCCATC
>JANMGF010000131.1:0-4073 GCA_031374535.1 Polyangium sp. (in: bacteria) | reverse complement strand
GAATCGGTCGAGGAGGACGAGGGCGATCCGATCGAGCTCTTCAAGTTGCAGACGTACACGGCGGAGCTCGACGTGCGTGAGGCGGAGGCCGTGCGGTACACGACGGTGACGCTCGCGGGGCTCCGGTTCTTCACGGGGATCCCGGATCTCGACATTCCCGACGTTCCGCTGAAGCCCCCGCAACACAAGCTCGGGCACGTCTCGCGGTATCTCGTGGCGGCGCGGCTCCACCGGCCGGAGCTCGCGATGGCGCGGGCCGGGATCGAGGCGCGGCGCGCGCAGGTCGAGGTCGCGCGGGCGCAGAGGTTCCCCGATATCGGGCTCGGGCTCAACGCGGGGTACGCGCGGGCGCCCGAGGTGGCCAACCAGATCAACCCGTTCGGCGCGGATACGGCCAACTTTTTCTGGTACGGCGCGGCCATCGTTTTTCAGTGGAAGCTCGATTTTTTGCCGCAATCAGCGCGTATTCATCTCGCGGAGTCGCAGCTCGAGGAAATGCGCGCGACCGAAAAGCTCGCGCTCGGCGGGGCCGGGGTCGAGGTGGAGACGGCCTATGCCGAGGTCGTCGACTGGCAGCGGCGCGTCGATGCGTACACGAAGGCCGTGTCATACGCGCGAAAATGGCTGGTCACGGTGCAGCAGGGGATCGACGTGGGGACGCGCGAGGAGAAAGAGGTCCTCGATCCGGCAAAGGCCTACGCGACGAACCGATTCAGCCTGATGAATGCGACGATGGAGCTCGACCTCGCCATGAGCCGGCTCGCGAAGGCCACGGGGTGGGACGTCATCGCGCCAGATGGGACGTGAGAGCGGTCGTTTCGACGAACGAGCGTTTTAACGAACCAATATCCAGAGCAGAATGAGCAGGAGCGCGACGAGCCCACTCGCGCTGCCCACGGCAATGGCGAGCTGCGTGCGCGGCGGCGCATTTTGCCAGAAATTCATGAGGCCGCCGAGCCCGCCCACGGGAGGAGGCGTCGGGCCACCGGCACCGGGATGCGCCATCCAGGCAGGCGGCATTCCGGCGCCCGTGGGCAAGGGGCCCGTGGTGCCGGGAATGTTCACGGCCGGCATCTGGCTCTGGGAGGTGAAGAGCTGGCCCGGCATGGGCGGGGGGCGGAACCCACCCGGCGGCATTCCAGGGGGATGGCCCGTGCCAGGCGGCGCGGCGAAGACCCCCGACGCGCCCGGAGCAGGCGCTCCGAAGACGCCCGATCCACCAGGGTTTTGCGGGCCAAACCCGCCGATCGGAGGGAGGTTCTGGAGCTCCGGGAACTGGCTCGTGTCGAGCTGCGCCGTTTTCGCGTACCTGCCGGAACCGTACACGCCTTGGGCTGAAAGGCCGTGCGGCGCCGTCGGCGGGTCGTCGATGTTCTCCGAGGGAATGGAGTATCGGCGCGGCCCCTGGCTCGGCTCGAGCATACGCGTCTTTTCGCTGTCGGGCGCGCGCTCAGGGGGTTCGGGGGCATAGCGCCGCTCGCGGTGCGGAGCCTCCGATGTTTCAGGGAGGTCGGGTTTGACGTAGAACGTCGTGGGGGTGTCGCGCCGCTCGGTGGGACGCTCCTCGGGGGCGTCGCCCGGGCTCGAGGGCAAGGCCGGCGTGAGCTCGTCGAGCGGGGGCAGGGGGCCGTCGGGCAGGGGGAAGGCCTGCGTCGACTCACTCTGCAAGATCGGCCGCACGCCCGAGGGCGTCGGCGCGCCGCCGTGGAAAGGACCGGCAGCCGAGGGGCGCGGCGGCGGGGGCGCGGCGGGGCGCGGCGACTCGTTCATCCATACGGCGAGGGAACGATCGCCGAAGGGCGAAAGCTCGCGGCAGAGATCGGTCACGCTCTCCTGCCGGTCCTCGCGGTTCGGCGCGAGCGCGCGCATGATCGCCTTGCACACGGGCGGCGGCAGGTCCGGGCGCAGGCGCGCGATGTCCGTCGGAGGGCCGGAGCAGAGCGCGAAGACGAGGTCGCCGATGGTGTCCGCGTCGTAGGGCTTTCGGCCGGTCAAGCACTCGTAAAGCACGACGCCGAGCGAGTAGAGATCGCTGCGGCCGTCGACGGCGGACGGGTTCCGGAGCTGCTCGAGGCTCATGTAGTACGGCGTCCCGACCGTCGAGCCGGTGCGCGTGAGCGAGCCTCCAGGGACGGGCGCGTCGCTGGCGATCTTGACGATGCCGAAATCGAGGAGCTTGACGTCGTGGACGAAAGGGCTCGGGCCCGGTCCGAGGTGGATGTTGTCGGGCTTGAGATCACGATGGACGATCCCGTGCGCGTGTGCCTCGGCGAGGCACTCGCCGACCTGCAGCGCGACGTTGACGGTGAGCTCGAGCGGGAGCTGGCCGGCCTCGTGGAGGAGCTCGCGCAGGCCTTGCCCCACGAGCAGCTCCATCACGAGGTACGGGCCCTCGGTCGGGCTCATGCCCATGTCGACGATCTTCACCGCGCGCGGGCTCTTCAGCAGGCTCGTCGCGCGCGCCTCCTGCTCGAGGCGCTGGTACGTCGTCGGATCGAGCAGGGACTTGAGGGCGAGGCGCTGGCCGGTGCGGACGTGCTCGACCTCGTGAACGAGGCCGTTTCCGCCGCCCCCGATCAGCCGGAGGACACGATAGCGGCCGTCCACGATGGTACCGGGACGGAACGCGGGAACATCGGCCTGGACATCTGCCGGAGCTTGCTCGGGGCGAATGGGGGCCATGGGGATCGCGGCTCGGGTCGGAGTCTAGATCAGCTCGTCGCCGAGGGATACTTTCCAGAAGGGGTCCCGGTCGATGGGTCGGCGCCCGGGAGAGATGCCGATCGCGTGTGCTTGAAGACCCGAGGCCTTGGCACTACCGTGGCCGTTCACCATGGCGACAAGCGAGCCTCTGGGAGCCGGGACGAAGGCCGAGCCGGTAGGTCCCCGCTCCGGCGGGGACGCGCTCTTTTATACGGTGCTGACGCTGGCGACGGCCGCGGTCTTGATCACGCTCCAGGTGATCTTCTTCCGTGCGCCCGTCGAAGCGACGATGGGCATCGTCCAGAAGATTTTCTACTTCCACGTGCCCATCGCGTACTCGATGTACGTCGGGGCGGCCGCGTGTTTCGTGGGTTCGGCCGGTTACCTCGCGCGGGGAACCCGGGGCTGGGACGCGCTCGCGAGGGCCGGCGCCGAGTGCGCCGTGGCGATGGGCGTGCTCGTGCTCGTGACCGGGGCGCTCTGGGGCGCGAAGGCGTGGGGCGTCTACTGGACGTGGGATCCGAGGCTCACGACGGCGCTGCTTTCGGTGTTGATCTACGTCGCGTACGTGGTCCTTCGGGCGTTCGCGGGCGAGGGCGACGCCGAGCGGAAGTTCGCGGCGGCGCTCGGCGTGCTCGGCGCGGCAAACCTGCCGATCATCCACTACTCGGTGCAGAAGTGGGGCGGTAACCACCCGAAGGTGATCACCTCGGGCGGCGGGGGGCTCAAGCACCCGGACATGAAGCTCGCGCTCACGCTCGGGTTCTTGACGTTCACCTTGCTCGCGGTGGTGTTGATTTGGACCCGCGTCCGGATCGAGCTCGCGTCCGCGCGGCTCGGCGAGGCTGAAGAAGAGGCGCTCGAGCTCGGCGTGGGCGAGGAGTAACAGGCGATGTCGTCGGATGAGGGAACACAAGAGGGGCCGGGGAACGCGGGCAAGGGGACGGCCGACGATCGCGGGACGAGCTTCCGCGCGGTCGAAGGCGGCAATCAGATGCAGAGCGGCGAGAAGCTGCTCGTCGAGGCGTACGCGGTCATCTGGCTCGTCGTGATGGTCTTCGTCGCGTCGATGTTCCGGCGCCAGCGCAGGCTCGACCGGCGGATCGCGACGCTCGAGACCGCGCTCGAGAAGGCTCGGGCGCGGAGCGGGAGCGACTGACGTGCCGGACTTCGGAGGGATCACGCCCCAGCACGTGATCTACATCCCCAGCGCTCTTCTCCTGGGGCTCGTGGTCGGCTACACCCTCGGCGCGCGAGCCGTGCGCGCGGAGCTCGACAAGCGCAAGCGCAGGATGAAGGAGTGAAAGCCAGTGGTCGATTTCTCGGTTTCCGAAGAGCACAAAGGTCTCATCGAGACCGCCCGCCGGTTC
>JANMGF010000128.1:0-1966 GCA_031374535.1 Polyangium sp. (in: bacteria) | reverse complement strand
TCGTCGAGGTCGCGAGGGTCGCGCCGCGGGACCTCGGCGTGAACAAGGACAAGCCGCTCGGCAAGTGAAGGGATGAGGGGACCTCGGCGCTTCTCCGCGCTCGTGGTGGGCGGCGGCCCTGCCGGCGCAGCGACGGCCTTGGGCCTCGCGCGCCGGGGGCTCGCCGCCGTCCTCGTCGAATCCTCGAGGTATGACACGTTCCGTGTCGGCGAGTCGCTCCCGCCCGTGGCCCGTGTCCTGCTCGAGCGGCTCGGCGTGTGGGAGCGGTTCGCCGCGCAGGGGCACGTCCCTTCGCAGGCCATTCTCTCGGCCTGGGGGAGCGAGGCGCTCTCCGAGCAGCATTCGCTGTTCAGCCCCCTCGGGACGGGCTGGCACGTCGAGCGGCGGGGCTTCGACGCCATGCTCACCTCGGCGGCGGAGGAGCAAGGCGTCTCGGTCCATCGCGCGTCGCGTGTCGCCTCGCTCGTCGGGACGGGCCCTTTCCAGGCGCGGATCGAGGGGGCCTCGGGGAGCGCGCTCGTCGAGGCCGAGTTCGTCGTCGACGCCACGGGGCGCGCGTCGTCGGTGGCGAAGTCGCTCGGCAGTGAGCGCGTGGCGCATGACCGGCTCGTGGGCATTGTCGGGGCCTTCGAGGTGCCGGGGGGAACGCCGCCGCCCGCCTCGGTCCTGCTCCTCGAAGCCGTGCCCGAGGGCTGGTGGTATTCGGTGCCATTGCCGGGAGGCTCGCTGCTCGTCGCGGCCATGGTCGACGCGGACGACATCACGCGGAGCGGCCTGCGACCGCAGGCGTATCACGAGCGTTCGCTCGGCCAAACCCAGCACACGAAGGCGCGCGCCTCGGGCCTCACGGCGCCGGGGCCCCTGATCGTGCGCAAGGCGAGCACAGAGCGACTCACGCGGATCGTGGGGCCGGCCTTCATCGCGGTGGGCGACGCTGCGACAAGCTTCGATCCGCTCTCGTCGCAGGGCATCTGGAAGGCGCTCGCGTCTGGGGAGCGCGCGGCGCAGGCGATCGCGGAGCGGCTTGGCGGCGTGGTGGACGCGCTCGTCTCGTACGAGCGCCACGTGCTCGACGAATTCTGGCGTTTCCAGGAGGGCCGGCTAAGCAATTACGCGACGGAGCAGCGATGGCCCGATACGCTCTTCTGGCGGCGGCGAAGGCCGCTCGATCCGCAGGACAGGGCCTTGACCCTGGACCCGCGCGCCGTGCTCCGCGCGAGCGATGGCGCGCTCTCGGAGAGGAGCGTCGCGGACCTGGAGGGCACGCTGCCGCTCGGGGAGGTCGAGCGGCTCTGCGGGCTCTGCGGCGAGAGCGCGCCGGCGCACGAGATCGTCAGCCGTTTTCAGGGGACCGGGCGCGCGCGGAGCCCCGACGCCGAGGTGATCCGGGTGCTGCAAGGGCTCTTGCGGCGCGGGGCAATCGCGCTCGGAGCGCCGACCCCCCGATGACCGAGGCGGTCCACGTGGCGGCGGCGATCCGCGGTGGGCTTCCCTGGTGCACGGGGTGCAGATGCGCAACCACCAGCGTGCACAAGGGGGGGCTCAGGGCACTTCCGCGAGCACGTCGACGTGCCCGCCGAGCGCGGCGAACGGCAGGGGCGGCTTGTCACCTCCCTCCGCACACATCATGCCTTGTCGAGCTCGGCCTCCAGCTCTTTCACGCGTTTCGCCCTCTCCGCGGCCTCCTTGCGCGCGGCTTCGAGCTCGGCTCTCTTCTCGTCGCGCGTCAGTTTCTTCGTGGCCTCGGCTTGCTCTTTCTCGAGGGCGGCGTGGTGAAGTTTTTTCAGCGCCAATAGCTCCGTCTCCATGGCTTCGATTCGCTCGCCGAGCTCCTTGGCGTTTGTGTCTTCGTTGCGGCGGCGCGGGGGGAAGAACCAATCGGCAAAATCGTTCGGGAGGGCCTCGGAGGTGAGCTTGTGAGGCATCTCCAGGAGCTTGCCGAGGGTGGCCTTACGGAGGGCATTGA
>JANMGF010000651.1:0-3322 GCA_031374535.1 Polyangium sp. (in: bacteria) | reverse complement strand
CGAGGAGGCCGTGGATCTCGGCAGGTTTGCCCATGCCCGCCGCGCCGTCGTCGATCCTGGACGGCCGATCGCGCTTTTTCCGCTCCTCGTGCGGGTCGAGGAGGGGGCGAGCGGGCGCGCTTTCGTCGAGGAGGCCAAGGAGCAGCTCGAGGTCTTGATCTACGAGACGACGGGCGCGATGGGCCGTGATCTCGGGCCCTACCTCGCGCTCGCCACGATCCCCTGGAACGAACGGGCCGCGAAGGGCGCGATGATCGCGGCCGAGGTCGAGTCCGCCGCGGATCCGAAGAGCCTCGCGCATGCTTATTTGCGGTTCGTGCAATGCTTGCGTCGCCAGAGCGCGCTCGACGTGGGCGAGGCGGCGCGGCCGAGCTCGCGGGATCTCTGGGCTGCCATCGAGGCGCGGCGCGGGCGATCGGGGCCTGATTCGTCCCCGCCCTCGTCGCGGCTCATCGTGGAGGACAAAGGCTCCGGGCCGGGGTCGGCGCGCGCGCCGCAGAGCGTGCGATTTCTGGAGGGGGAACCGTTTGTCCGCGCGGCCGCGCTGCGGGCCGAGGGGCATCACCGCGCGGCCCGCAAGATCTATCTGGAGATTGCGCGCGGCGAGATCCGCGACGAGGGCGGATCGAGGGACGCGGCGCGTGCCCTGCTCGCGCTCGGGGATCTGAGCATCGAGGCCGGCGAGCTGAGCCTGCTCGATTATGGCGAGGTGATCCGCCGCTTTTTCTCGCGTCGATTCGAGGATCGGGAGCTCCTCACGGCCGTCCTGCTCGCATCGTATCGCCAGGGCAAACTCCACGCGGGGCGTGAGGAATGGCCCGAGGCGTGCAAGCACCTCGGCATGGCGCTCGAGCTCGCCGAGGAAATACGCCTCGTGCACGAGCCGCCGTGGCTCCGGGCCGTGCTCGTCGACGCGGCCCACGCGGCCGGCGTCTGTTGCCAGGAGCTCGGCTGGGACGATACCGCGGCAAACCATTTCACGATGGCCCGCGACGCGGCCGCGCTCGCCGAGGGGCACGGGTATCGCGCAGTCGAGGCCGCGTCGCTTTGCGGGACCGTGTTTTCCTTCGGTCGCATGGGCGCCCAGGATCGGGCGCTCGAGGCCGCGACGGAGCTCTTGCGTCGTGATCTCGCTTCGGCCCCTGCGCCGTTCCTCGCGTTGCATGCCATCACGGCGGCGAATGCTGCGGCGAGCCTTGCGCTCGCGGGGTTTTCCGTGCAGGCCGCCCGGGCGTTCGGCGTGCTCCGGGAGCGGCTCGCGGGGGTCGCGGAGACGCCTTATTTCGAGGTCGCCGCGGCGGCTGCGTGCAACGAGGTGACGGCGCTCGACAGCCTGGGGCGGCACGAGGAGGCGGAGGCGCGGATCGACGAGGTGCGCGCGCGTTTCGCCGGGAGCGTGCACGTACCCGTCGTGGAGGCGCTTTGCGCGGCGGAGTGCTCCCACGCGATTTCGCTCGCCGAGCGAGGCCGGGCCCGTGAAGCGAGCGAGGGCCTCCTCGCCCTCCGTGACAGGCTCGTTCGTGTATGGCTCCGTCTCGACGCGGGGCCGGGGCTCCTGGCGCTCGTCGCGGGCGTCTCGTATTCGCTCGCGCTCGTGCTCGACCGCGACGGGCGCGTGGACGAGGCGCGCGCGGCGCTCGCGGAGGCGTCCTTGCGTGCGCGCTGGGACGATCCGCGCCGGCCGAGGATCCTCGGGCGCGCGGCGCTCGAGCTCTTGCGGGTCGCGGCCATGGTCCAGGGGTTTGGCGTCGCGGCGGGCGAGGTCTGCTTCGAGGTGGTCCGGAAAAACCTGCGCGAGGCGGCGGAGCACGGCGCGCCCGATCCATTTTTGCTCGCGTGCGCGGGCATTTTTGCATTGATTCGCGCGGACGAGGACGAGGCGCGGGGCTTTCTGGAGAAGGCGCACGCCCGCGGCGGCGAGGCGGCGCTCGCGCGGGCGCTCGACGCGGTCCGAGCGGCCATGAAGCCACACGACGGATGGTTCGTCCGCGAGGTCGGGGTGCGGATCACCTCCATTCCCCCGGAGATGCGAGATGCGCTTGGTGCGCTGGATCCATCGGGTTTGGCATGGTTATGTGCCCTCGCCGGCGCCCCCGTGTCGGCGCGCAAGGAGGGCGCGGCCTCGGGCGGGGCGGAAGCGGAGGGCGCTCCGGGGACGCTCGGGCGCGCAAATACGAGGGCGATCCGGACGTCCAGGGCGCCCGTTTGTCTCCCTGATACATCTCTCTCCAACGAGCCCCCGGTCCCGTGGGTTTCCTGCCCGCTCCTTCTCCTCGAGCGGCAGGACGAGGGGAAGCTGGTTTCTTCGGGCGGCGCTTCGCCGCGGGTGCGGGACGAGGTTCCGCTGGTCTCGCCGTCCGTCACGTTTCCGGAGCCGATCTCGGGCGCGCCTTCGGGCCTGCTCGACGCGCTCGCCGCGGCGTACGCGGGCCCTTCGGCCTTTCGTGTCGCCCTCCGCCGGACGAGCGAACGCGCGGGGCGCGTGGAGGAGACGGTCGAGCTCGTGGATGTCATGCGTGGCGAGGACGGAGGGCCGCTCTTGCGTATCTTCGCCGACGAACCCAGCGAGGAGACCCTGATCGCCAATGGCGTGGAGACCTCCCTCGTGCGCCGTGGGTACGTCCTTTCGAGGTCGACGCTCGAGGATTCGCCGTACGTCGCGCTCATCGCCCTCCTCGCCGAAGGATTCGAGGCCGCGTTCGACGTCGTTGTCTCCGTGGACCCGGCGCGCCCGTGGATGGCCCTCGTCGAGGCATCCCCCCGCAGGCCGCGCGCGGGCTGTATGCAGGTCCGGATCGACATCGACCGCGTGCTCGTCGCGCGGGGGGATCTCGGCGCGATCCGGCGCGTCGTCGTCCGTGATGCGCGCGGAGACGATCACGGGTTCGTGGTGGAAGGTTTTGCCCGGATGGATCTCTCGCCCGGCAATTTCCGCCCGCCTTCGCGTACGCTCGACGAGACGCTCGGCGGACCTTCGACGAAGCGGGGATGAACGAAGCGGGGACGCGGGCTCAGGGCCAGCGGTAGGCCTTGAGCCGCCATTTCGTCTTTGCGAAGCTCGACTCCTTGACGGAGTTCGACTGGTTTCCGCCGAGGAGCACGTAATGGGTGCTCGTCTCCTTCACCAGGAAACCCACGTGATTGCCGGAGGTCGACAGGGACGAGTTCGCCGCGCGCGCATTGTAGATGACGCAGACGGCGCCGGCGCGCGCGGTCGTGGGGGATCCCCATTTCACCCAGCTCGCCGCGGCGGCGGAGTTCGTGCCTGTCGACCTCCGGCACTCACGTGGGTTTCCTGGTGAAGGAGACGAGCACCCATTAC
>JANMGF010000064.1:0-1504 GCA_031374535.1 Polyangium sp. (in: bacteria) | reverse complement strand
CCTGAGCATTGGTTCCATCTCCGATCGGTAGATTTCTGCCTCTGACGACATTTACAGGGTGAGATGTTGGATGCAGAGGCTGGTACGTCGGCGGATGCGTGGGCGGCGGAGGAGTTTGGGCATGCGGACCTTGGAGACAGGCGCCGGACCCGGCGGCTGGCGAGCATGGCCGCGCAGGCGGCGCTTTTTCCGTCGGGAAAGGTGAGTGAGGTCTTCCAGGTCGATGCCCAGAGGCAGGGGGCGTATGACTTCCTGGAGAGCCCGCATGTCGACGCCGCCCCGATCATCGAGGCGATGGGCCTTGCCAGCGCGCGCCGCTGCGCCAAGGAGCTTTTCGTCTTCGTCGCCATCGATGGCACAAGCCTGACGCTCACCGATCGCAACCGAAGCAAGGACTTCGGCGCGGTCGGCACGCATGGTCGGGGCACCCGGGGGCTGAAGGTCGTCTGCGGCCTCGCCGTCGACGCGCACGGGGTGCCCATCGGCTTGACGTCGATGCAGTGGTGGGCGCGAGACCAGAAGCAGAAGGAAGACAGCGCCAAGCGCAAGCTGCACGAGAAGGAACTCGGCAACTGGGCCAGCGTGATCACCGAGACGTCCGAGCGGTTCGCCCTGGCGGCGCCGGGTTGCTGTACCTGGTACCAGCTCGATCGGGAGGCTGACGCTTGGCAGCTTTTGCTCCACCTCTCGGCGAGCGGGAACTGGTTCACCGTGCGGGGCAAGGCGAACCGGCGGATCATGTCGGAGACGGGCGCGAGACGATACGTGCTCGACGAGCTTTCGCGCCCGAGCGCCCGAAAGGGCTCGTTTTTCCTACCCATCTCGGCGGCGCCAGAGCGCACGGAGCGAATGGCACGAATGAGCGCGCACGTCGCGCCTGTCACGCTGTCGCTCCGAGACGAGTGGAACAAGCGTTGGCGCGCGTTGCCGCTGTACGCCGTGCGTATCCTCGAGACCAGCAGCGTGCCAGCTGGCGAGGCTCGCATCGAGTGGCTGCTGTACACCAACCATCCCGTGCAGACGCTGCAGGATGCGCAGTTGGTAGCCTACGGCTACAGCCAGCGCTGGCGCATCGAGGACTTCTTCCGGACGTGGAAGACAGGGCAGTGCAACGTCGAGTCCACGCAACTTCAAGGAACCAAACAAGTCAAAATTTGGGGCAGCATGCTCGCAGCCATCGCCGCACGCACCGAACGTCTGAAGCACCTCGCACGCACCCAGCCCGACCTGCCAGCGACCGAAGAGCTCGCGACGCACGAGGTCGAGGCCCTGGTGCTGCTGAAGCGGAAACGAAAGAAGAAGAACGAGCAGATCCCTGATGGGATCCCGCCCATCGCGCTCGCCGTGCAGTGGATCGCCGAGCTCGGCGGCTACACAGGCAAGTCGTCGGGGGGGCCGCCCGGATCCGTCACCATCAGCCGCGGACTGCAACGCCTGGCACCCGCAGCAGAAATGCTGCGGGTCCTCAAAGAGAATGGGCTCGTGAGATGAGACCAGTGCTCAG
>JANMGF010000058.1:0-3297 GCA_031374535.1 Polyangium sp. (in: bacteria) | reverse complement strand
GCGAGAGGTTCGCAACGCGTCGGGGACGAGCGGACGTCTTGTTTCGCGGTGAGGTCGTCGCAGAAGGTGGACCAGCGGGGCGCGACGGTCCCGGCGGCAGGCGCGGCGCGGCGAACCATGCTGCGGCTGCCGGAGGAAGCGCCGCCGACGGGGATGAGATCGGAGGCGGGGACGTCGTAGCCGTCGATCTGGAAGCGGTAGACGTGATCCGCGAGGATGAGGCGGAAGACGAGGCTGGCCGAGCAGGTGGCGGGTGGGGACGAGGGGAGCGCGAAGGGCGCCGCGGGATCGGTGACGTCGAGGACGGTGGCCACGTAACTTTGCATCGCGCCGGTCGCGGCGTTGCAGGGGACGTCGCCAAGGAAGATGCTCGGCTCGAGGAGGAGGCTGGTCGGAACGCTGGTGACCACGTCCAGATCCAGGTCGGTGTCGGCCGCCTCTTCACACGCCGTGGCCCCGAGGGCGAGGGCGAGGAGCGGCACGAGCGCGAGGATCCGGCGGAGCATGGGGGCGGCGTAGCCGATGGCGCGGCGTGATGCCAGGCGAAAGCATGGGAGCGCAGGGGCGAGCGCGTGGCGCGGGTGTCCAGCGCGCATCGTGAGGGCCCGGGTGGACGGCCAGCCGCAATCATGATCTGCTCGATCACCGGAGGAGCGATGGCGGTTCGGAGGAGCGCGGCGGGAGGGCTCGTCGTCGTGCTTTCGTGGGGGGCCGGTTGCCAGCTCGTATCCGGGATCCCGGACGAGCTCGCGCTGGTGACGGGCGGCGGAGGCGCGGGCGGCGTTTCGAACGCGTGCGTGCGCGAGGCGGTGCCGCCGAAGCCCGCGGTCGTGGGCGTGGGCGGCGACGTGGCGTTCGTCGCGGCGCTGCGGTCGATCGATCTCGAGGACACGGCGAACGGCGTGGTGGCGGGGATGAACCTCGACGGCCTCTGCTCGTGCACCGAGGACAAGCGCGCGTGTCAGTCGCTCGATCCGTCGGACGGGAAAGGCGCTTGCGACGTGAACGGCGGGCGCGACGTGCAGAGCCAGACGCTCTTCAGCGCCTTCGCGTACCTGCTCGGCGTGGAGGACGCGTCGGACTATTACAACGCGCTCTCCGAGGCCGGATCGTGGAGCGTGCTCCTCCGCGTGCGTGGCTACAGCGGCGAGGCGGAGGACGATCAGGTCGAGGTCGCCTGGTACGAGACCCCGGGGTTCGGGGCCGTGCCGCAGTGGAATGGCTTCGATACGTGGCCCGTCGCGTCGAGCTCGGTCGCCTTGGGCTCGGTGGAGCAGCCGATCTACGTCGACCCGGCCGCCTACGTGACCGGGGGCAAGCTCGTCGCCGCGTTGCCTTCGGCGCCGCTCACGATGGCAGGGGGCAAGACGAACGTGCGGGTCGGGCTGGTGCAGGTCCTGCTGGTCGCGCGTATCGAGAAAATCACGAACGACCGCTACCGGCTGCGCGAGGGCACGCTCGGGGGAAGGCTCGCCGTGCCGGAGCTCTTCGCGACGCTGTCGAGCTTCCGCGACGCGAACGGCGGGCCGTTCTGTACGAGCTCGTTGCTTTATCCGGCGACGAAGCAGGTCATGTGCGAGGCGGTCGACTTGCGCCTCGGAGCGCCCGACAAGGAGCTCTTGTGCGAGGCGCTCTCGTTTGGCGCCCACTTCGAGACGGAGCCGGCCCTGCTCGGGTCGATCGTGCCTCCGGCCGCGCCGCTCGTCGGCTGCGCGGGGCAGCTCGATCCAGCGTTCGACGTGTGCAACCTGGAGTGAGCCGCCGCGGGCTCAGCGGCCAGGTGTAGCGAGCGCTGCGGCCGCGATCGCCCGCCAGTCGATCCCCGCGGGCAACCGGCCCTCCGCGCGTTCGGGCCTGCCTCCGCCGCGGCCGCCCGCGAGGAGGGCCGCGCGTTTCAGGAAGGCGCCGCAGTCGAAGTCGCTCGTGGCCCCGCGCGTCGCGAGCACGATCGTACCGCCGTCGGCTTCACCCGCGAGGAGCGCGACGAGATCCCCTTCGCCCGTGATTTGCCCGGCGATCGCGCGCACGAGATCCAGCGAAGCATCCTCGACGACGCCGATCACCGCTCGCTCGCCTCGCGCCCGCGTTGCCTTCACGAGCGACTCGGCGATCGCCGCCGCGACCCGCCCACGCACGCGCCCGAGCGCCTCGCGCGCCTCGCCGAGCTCGCGCCGCAACTTCTCGATGCCCGCGGGCACGTCCTCGGGCCCGCAGGTGAACGCGCGTGCGAGCGCATGCACGACGGCCGCCTCGCGCGAGAGCTTCGCCCGTGCCCGCACGCCCGCCGAGAACGTGACGCGGATCTTGCCCTTGTAACGCTCGAGCCCGTCGACGCGGACGAAGCCCACCTGCGCGGTGTTCGTGCAGTGCGTGCCGCCGCAGGGCGAGACGTCGAAGGCGCCGATCGAGACGATACGCACGTTGTCCTGCACCTTCGGTTGCCTGCGCAGCGGGAGCGCGCGGAGCTCGTCGGGGGAGGGGAAAAACGCGCGGATGGGGACGTCGTCGTCGATGACCGCGTTGACGAGATCTTCGGCCTCGGCCGCCGTGCGATCGTCGAGCGTGGGGACGTCGAGATCGATCGTACACGTGGTCTCGCCGAGCCGCGAGGAGACGGTCTCGGCGTGGGCGACGTCGGCGAGCGCGCGGGAGAGCATGTGCTGGCCCGTGTGTTGCGCCATGTGGACGAGGCGCCGGGCCTTGTCGATCGTGCCCGCGATCTCGGCGCCGACGGCGGGAAGCGGGCCCTCGAGCACGTGGTGGATCTGGCCCTCGTCGTCGAGCTGCACGTCGATGACGGTGGCCTCGGCGAGGGTGCCGCGGTCGGCCATCTGTCCGCCGGACTCGGGGTAAAACGCGGTGCGGGAGAGCAGCACGCTCTGGCGCCCTGCATGGGATGCGTGGGCGACGACGAGGCCGCGGAACGAGAACCGCTTGGGATCGTCGTGGTAGAGCGGCGAAGAGCGAGGCGTGGCCACGGGCGAGGCTCCTACGGGCGCGAAGGGAGGACGTGATCGCGCAGGATGTCGGGCAAAAGGCGGAGCTGACCGCAGTGCGCGTCGCCGTCCGAGCCCGCGTATCCGCGGAGGTAGAAGTGGTTCTGATCATGCGCGCGCGTCAGGCCGAAGGGGTCTTCCGGGGGCGGCGTGGCGGCGGGGAGATCGGCGCCGATCTCGCGCAGGAGGTGGGTCGCGGTCTCGAGCGTCGAGGCGTAGTCGGGCGTGGGGACGGCCGTGTGCGAGACGAAAAGCAGGGGTCCGCCGTTCGCGGCGGCGCGGGCGAACGCGGCGAAGGGGC
>JANMGF010000056.1:0-5309 GCA_031374535.1 Polyangium sp. (in: bacteria) | reverse complement strand
CGGTCTCGGGTACATCGCCGCCCCCATCATCGATATCGCCGCCCTGTCGACGGAGACCGTGGAGGAGGAGGCGAAGGACAAGAGCGCGCTTTTGCCGAGCTCCGTCATGGTCGTCCCGATGGTGGGTCAAAATCGGGTCGGCCTCTCGGTCGTCGGCCAGTTCTGAATTCCTGACCGCCCCTTTACAGCGGCGAGCTGCGGGCTCACCGAGTACGAGCCCCCGAGCCCAGGCAGCGGGGGGAGCGCCGGCAACGGGGGAAGTGGCGAGGGCGGCGCTGCGGGCGCGGGCAGCTCGGGGGGCGGCTCGAACGATTGCACTCTGGATACGGAATGTCCCCTCGTCCAATACCACACGCCTGCCTGTCAGGCGGGCAAATGCGTATACACGCCTGTGTGCACGACGGACGGCTGCACCAACATGGGTGTCTCGGCGGCGGTTGCAAGGAGGCAGACCTGCCCGGGCTGAGCCGCGAAAATCCTCAGTCCTCGACCGGCGCCCATGTGTGCACAGGTTCGCCCGTGGCCGCGCGGGCCTCGTAATGCGCCAGCATCCGGCGTAAAGATTCGTCCAGTGAATGGCGGTTCCGCAAAACCTCGAGCGCTTTGCGTTGCCAGCGCGCGCCGGTTTGCCCGGCCCTTACGCGCGCGGCGAAGACGTCGAGCCACACGTCGGCCTCCTCGGCGAGCACACCGGCGCCCACGAGGCCGCGGTGGGCGAGGGGCACGAGGCGCTCGTAAAGGCTGGCGATCGGGGTCGCGCGGGGCGAAGGGGCCTCGTCGCTCGGAAAAGGAATGACCGCGTCGAGGCCATGCTGGGCGGCGCGGTAGAATGCGTGGCGCGCGAGCTCGAACGGAAAGCCGGGCAAGAGGCGGTCGACCTCGGGGGCGAGGCCGAGGGTCGTGCCGAGGAGAAACGCGGCGCTCGCGAGCATGTCAACGACGGTGGGACCGGCCGGCAGCGCGCGGAATTCGATGCGAAAATGGCCGCTGCCCGCGGAATCGTAGACGGCGCGGTTCCAGCGCCAGACGGTGCCGTGGTGCAGACGCAGCTCGGCGAGCTCGGGGACGCCGCCCGCGACGAGGGTTTTTCGAGGGTCTTCGGTGCCAAGGATGGGCAGGAGCGGGGCGTGGAGGCGGACGCTCTCGGCGAAGAGCTCGGGGGCCCCTTGGCGGACCCAGCCATATCCGAAGGAGACACGGGAAGGCTGATGAAAGGCGTTCGTGGCCTCCACGCGGTCGTCGACGGCCTGCTTGAAGAGCGCGATACGCGTCTCCTCCCAGAGGCGATGGCCAATCAGGATGGGCGCGTTGCCCGAGGCGGCGAGGGTCGGGATGGTGGCGATCTGCGCAGCATTGTAATACCTGGAAAAACTTCGGGGCGGGACGCGGAGGTGGACCTGGAAGGAGGTGCCTGCGCCCTCCATGGCGACGTCGTCCGTGTCGAGGACGAGCGGGTCTTCCCCATGAATGCGGACGTGGAACGGGCCGCCGCGGAGGCGTCGAATGCCTTTTCCGAGGGCACGATACCGAGGCACGTCGGTCATCTCCGCGGCCGTGAGGTCCTCGCGTCGGAGCGTGGGCAGGATGCCGATGGGCACGATACGGCCGCCCTGCTCGCGGGCAGCACGCGTGATCTCGCGGAGCGCGCCGACAAACTCGTCCGCGAGGGCCGTGAAAGGACGGCCGGCGAGCGGGCACGGGCAGGCATTAAATTCGAGGTTGAAGCGGTCGAGCTCGACGGTGAATCGTGGGTCGACGGTGCGCGCCAGGACCTCACGGTTCGCCGATAAAGGCAGGCCGGCCGGGTCGACCAGGAAAAGCTCGAGCTCGGCGCCGACCGTGGCAGGCCCCTCGCCAAAACCGGGCCTCTGAACGAGCGCGTCGAGGACCTCGAGGTCGTCGCGCAGCCGCTCGGAGAAACGGGCGTACTCGTCCTCGGCGAAATCGTCGCGGGTGATCAGGAGGCCCATGCCCGACGAGCTTGGGTTCGAGGCTCGGCAGGCGGGAGGGGGCGGGGGTGAATCGAGGCGGGAGGGGCGAGGTTTTCCTGCGGTCCGGCGGGGCCGCTCGTCAGTCGACGAACTCGATCCCCGTGGCCTCGATCTGCACCTTGGCCATCTTGGCGCTCCCGCCCTGGCCGCAACCGTCGTCGGCGCCGCAAACGCCCTTGTCGGCCTCGGGGGCGAGGACCTTGCCCTGAATGACGGCGCGGTGGCCGGAGCACTCGCGCGGTACGAAGAAGGCGTGGCCCGCCATCTTGATGTGGGCCTGGCCCGTGGTGTCGGCGATCTCCATCCAGCAGCCCATCGACTTGCAGACCGCGGAGACCACGCCCTCGGTGCGTACGGTCTGATCGGCGAACTTCGCGGGCTCCTTCGAGAGATCCGTGAGCGCCGTGGTCTTCGCCTCGGTGACGGGCTGACCGTACTTTTTCTGCGTGAGGGGCTTGATGCCCTCCGCGGTCGCGCCTTGCGGCTGGGCGGGCGGCTGGCTCGTCGGCGCAGCGACCGGGGGCTCGGCCTGCGCGCTGGGCGCGGGCGCCTCCGCGGATTTGCTGCAAGCCACGAGAGACAGGGTGAGACCGGCGAGCGAGAGGAAAAGCCGAGACGTATGCATGACGGGCGGAGTGTGCCGCAGATTTCGGGACCATGCCAGATGGGATCGAAGACCCGGTCGGTCGACCGGACGAGCCCGAACTTTGCTACAAGGGGCACGCGATGCGAGCACGGGCGAGGCGCCTCGAGGAGCGAAAGCCAAAAGGCCAGCAAACGCTCGCGTTCGCGGTCGGATGTACGCTCGCGTTCGGCGGGATGGCGAGGACGGCGCGCGCGGAGGAGGCGGAGGAGCGACCTCTCGCGACGCCTCTCGCAGGGGAAGCCGTGTCGACGACGCCCGAGCCGCCGGCGCGCCCGAAGGAGCTGCCTCCGCTGGAGATCGGGTCGCCGCCGTTCACGCGGCACGTCGACATCGGCGGAGGCGTGGCGCTCGTGCATCGAATCACGAGCGGCGATACGGGCGTGCGATACCCGGCGGCCGTGGGAGCCGGGTTCTGGGCGCGCGTCGATGTCACGCGGTATCTACGGGCGAACTTTTATGCGGTGCGGACCGCGCGGGACGTGAACCTGCCGGCGGGCGCGCTCGGGCTCGCGGGGGATCCGGGCGAGGTGGAGGTGTACGCGTACTCCTTCGGATTGCGGCTCGCGCCGACGTGGAGGCTCGGGCCGCGGGCGCGGACGTGGGTGTCGGCGGGCGCAGGCTGGGGGCGCCTCGAGCTCGGTCGGTTCGACGTCGCGGCCGCGGGCGGATCGTTTCAGGTGCGCGAGCGGGCGGCGTCGTTCGTGGAGCTGCCGATGGGGCTCGGCGCGTCGTTCGACGTGGTGCCGCGCTGGCTCGCCGTGGAGATCGAGACGACGGGCGTATTTTACGTGGCCCAGCGCGGCCGGGCGTTCGAGGACGGGCAAACGATCGACGCCTCCGGGCGCCGCGTGACGGTGGGTGCGTTCCCCATGTTGGGTGGGGGCTTCGTGACGACGCTCGGGCTATCGCTCGTGCTTTGAGAGGCGGAGGACGGGATGGTCGAGAGCCGACGGGAAGGCGAAAGCCCCCGGATCATCGCGGTGGCGGGCAACATGGGGGCCGGGAAATCGAGCCTCGTGAAATGGCTCGAGCAGCAGTTCCAGATGGTGCCGTTCTTCGAGCCGAACGAGGAGAACCCGTACCTCGAAGACTTCTACGGCGACATGTCGCGCTGGGCGATGAGCTCGCAGCTCTTTTTCCTGGTGCGGCGCTTCCACATCCACCGCGACGTCGTGCGCCGCGCGGCCGTCGATCCTCGGCCTGTCGTGCAGGATCGGACGCTCTACGAAGACGCGGAGATCTTCGCGGCGCACCTCTATCGGGCCGGCTACATCGACAAGCGCGACTGGCAGATGTACGAGGACCTCTATCGAACGTTACGCGAGGAGATCCGTCCGCCGGACCTCATGATTTACCTGCGTTGCCCGCTCCCCACGCTCGTGCGGCGCATCCGCCAGCGCGGGCGCGAGTTCGAACGAAAGGTGCCGAAGAGTTACCTCGCCGCGCTCGATAATCTCTACGAAGAATGGCACGCGCGGTACGATCTCTCGCCGAAGATGGTCATCGAGACCGATCGCCTCGACTACGTGGAGAGGCTCTTCGACAGGCTCGAGGTGGTGCGCGCGATCGAGAAACACCTCGGCTGAAGTTTTATTCGGGAACGGCGGCCATTACGTCGGTGCTTCAACGGTTTCGGTGTCAAAGGGTTGGCACTCTGTGGCAAATTGCCACACGCGTACGTTGCTGCTTGCGCGTCGCGTCGCGATGAGGACCAATTGGGAATCCTTGGAGATTGCGTGGGCGTCATCGATACGAACATTGGTCCGAAGGTAAAAGAATCGGGGGCCTCGCGGGCGCGCGTTCTGCTCGTCGACGACGAGCCGCTCATCGTGGCGTCGCTCCGGCGCCTCCTTGCCGGCGAGCACGAGGTGATGTCCGTGTCGAGCGCGCACGAGGCGCTCGCGGTCGTGGAGGCGGGGGCGCGCTTCGACGTGGTGCTGTGCGACGTGCGGATGCCGGGGATGAACGGGTTCGAACTCTACGAACGGCTGCTCGTCCTGGCGCCGGAGGTGGCCGAGCGCATCGTGTTCTTCACGGGCGCGGCGTTCACCAGCGACGTGCGAGCGTTCTTCGGGCGCGTGCAGAACTTGCTGCTCGAAAAACCGTTCGACCCGCCCGTGTTACGCGAGCTCGTGCGTAAACTCGCGGCCGGGGAACGGACGACCCTGCCCGAGCCCTGAGCGCGGCGGGGCAGCCGGTCGCTCAAGAAAGAGCGAGCATACGGTCGATCGGCACGCGGGCGCGCTCGCGTAGCTCGACGGGCATCTCGATGCGTGGCTCGAGGTCACGCAGCGCGAGGTAGATTTTCTCCATCGTGTTGAGGCGCATGAAGGGGCACTCGTTGCACGCGCAGTTTTTCTCGGGCGGCCCCTCGATGAACGTCTTCTGCGGCGAGGCCTTGCGCATCTGATGCACGATGCCGCTCTCGGTCGCGACGATGTACGCGGAGGCGTCGTCGGTCTGCGTGTACTTCAGCAGCGCGGTGGTCGAGCCGATGAACGCGGCCAGGCGGAGGAGCGGCTCCTCGCACTCGGGATGCGCGATGAGCTTGGCCGTGGGGTGCGCTTCGCGAAGGGCGAGGATCTTGCGCAGGCTGAAGGTCTCGTGCACGACGCAGCTGCCCTGCCAGAGACGCATCTTGCGGCCGGTCTTCTGCTCGAGCCAGCGGCCGA
>JANMGF010000051.1:0-3554 GCA_031374535.1 Polyangium sp. (in: bacteria) | reverse complement strand
GGCGGATATGCCGACTTCGAGGACACGTTGCGCTTCTGTATCCATGGTCGCCCTGGCGCGGCGCATGACCCTTTGAACCGTCCCGTCGTCTTCATGAACCTCCTTCCCTGGCTCGACGGCAGGCCCGAGGACCCGGCGCCGCTGCTCCGGGCTTTGCGTCGTTATGTCGAGGCGACGTGGGGGCGGCCCGAAATGAAAGCGGACGGAAAATGGCAAGCGGTCGCGCGCGCCGTCGCGGACGATCTTCCGTCCGAGGAGCGTCCTTTGTTCCTCGCGGCGACGGGTGTCCAGGGCGACACGAAGGCGCTCTTCGAGGCGGCGCTCCTGCGCTCGGGCGACGCCTTCCGATGGCTCGACCCGACCGCGTTCCTCCGCGAGATCCGCTGCCCAACGCATTTCATCCACGGCGCCGACGACGACGTGATCCCGTACGAGCAAGCATTCTCGCTGGCGAAGGGCTTACCCGAGGGAGTTTGTCGCGGCGTGCACGTGACGGGGCTTTATGGTCACACGCACAAGGCGGAGACGAGGACGACCTTGCGGGAGGTACCGGCGCTCTTGCGGGAAGGGGTGACGCTTTTGAGGATGGTGTCGGCGGTGGCGAGGTGTGGGGGCGGGTGAAGGCGTCGCCGTCGGCTTGACCCCTCCTCGACAAACCACGCAGACAAACACCGCTTGACCCCAGGAAAAACCCCATGTAGACAGCTGGGGCATGCAGGTTTGTCGATGTATCGCCCTGACCGCGGGAGCAGCGGCATTCCTCTGGGCCGGCGCCTCGGACGCCGCGGACGCCGCGAACGCACCGACCAAGCAGAAGCAGAAGCCGAAGACGGCCCCCGTCGAGACGTTCGCCGTCGCCGCCGGTCCACTTGCCCAGATCGGCGGGCCCGTGCCGAGCCTCTACCACGCGGGGGGCATGATCAACCTGACCATCCGAAAGCCCACGACGCTGGCGGACTTCGGCACCGTGTTTGCCGTGGCCGTCGTTCCCGAGGAGCGGTTTCGGGCACCCATGCGCGGATTCCACGCCGCCATCTTCGGGCGGTTCTGCTGGCGCCCCTGGGACTTCCTCGGGCTTTGCGGGGGCGCGCGGGTCATCGACTTGCAGGGCTGGAACGAGACGCCGAGCGGGCCGATGGAGCACAAATCGTTTGGCCCGGCGGGGACGCTGGGCGCCGAGTTTTACTGGCGTTTTGCCGAGAAGCTCGCCTTTCGTATCTACGCCGAAGGCGGTTACAGCATCGCGAGGCCCACGCTTCGCGTGGACGCCAGGTACGACCAGATCTGGGGCCCGCCGTTCCCGGTGTTCGGGATTCTCACGACCCAGATCATCTACGACATCTTTCAGAATGATAGGGAGGTAGATACGCGATGAAGACGTTTCGTTTTGCTTTCGTTTTGCTCTCGGCGTCCGTGCTCGCCCTCGGTTGCGAGCGGGGTCCCGAAGAAGACGTGGTTTACTCCTGCGACAACCCGGACATCGGACACAAGGACTCCAAGGGGAACCCCGACCCGTGCCATCTGGAGGAGAAGGAAGCGCAGTCCGCCTGTGGCAATGGCTGCGCCGAGATCGACCTGGAGTTCGAGCCGACGTTCGTCGCCTTGTGGATGGGCCCCGATGGAAAGGCGCCGGCCTGCCCGAAAGCGGACGTGCCGCGCGGCTGAGCCGTGGATCGTGCTTCTGCCATGAGCGAGTACGGTACACGGGCAAACCGTGGGTGGGAAGTGACAAACTTCTGGGGCTGTCCGACAAACCCGACGAGCGCACCGTGCACCTGCCGTCACCGCGTGAGCGCAATGTTGAGCCCTCCTTATCAAGTCGAGACGAGGAGTGAACGCACCTCTACACAGCCGATACACGCGAACACACAGATCAACCCGGTGTCAGCGATGCAAAATTCATCGTTGATGGAATCGAGCTGACCATAAAACGTCATCGGCTCACCACATTGTGGGCATCGGGGCCATTGCGCAAGATCGAACTCTGGCGGAGGCTTCCCCCCGAGCTGGTGCCGTTTGCCGATTTGAGCGGCGGCCCACCGAAACCCAGATCATTCGCACGCTTCGTCGTTCATCGGCTGCGGGACCAGCTTGAACGGAGGAATTTTCTTCATGGCAGTAACCTACGGATCCAGCAACGGAGCCGGACCGCCCCATTCTACGCGTCGTATATCGCGTAATGGATCAGCCGCTCGCACTTGTCCTCGTCGCTGGGCGCCGCGCTACCCAGGCTATCCACCCATCCTCCGATGAACTCGCTTGCGATGAATACTTCAATGAAATAATCCATTCCAGCCACCTTTGCCTCGACCGGGATTCCCCCGTCTGGTGGCTCCTCCATCACCGATGCTTGCGAATCGCGTGACCACGGCTTTTTTGCGTAGATTGCGTGCTCTTGCGGTAGTTCGTCGAGCCTTGCAACGAGATCGATCAATTTTTGCGGCATTTTACTCTCCCCAGATGTGCCACCCTCCGCGACCTTCAGGATGTAGCACCGTCCAGTGAGGGCTTCGAGGTGTATGCTGCGTTCGCGGCACGAGGTGCATGACTCCAGGCTCGTGCGCGTGGTGCCAGGTCCAGTTCGACGGCGGCTGTCTGGGGATTGCTCCGTTGGGCCCATGCTCGAGCTGGATCCCCTGGTCGCCCATCGTGCGCTTCAACTCTGGCAATTCCGCCATTGCCCGCAGCAGTTGACCATTGGCTGCTTGGTAATGTATGGCACGTGAAACTCCAGGGTACGAAGTGGCTGCGAGCCTCGCCTCAAACGCGGCAGAATATCCCTTGGGGGCAGGGGGGGTCCTCGCACCACCCTTCCCCCCCGCCTTCAGCGTGAGGGCCGTGACCACCACCGTGGCGACCACGCCCATCCCTGCTCTTCCGACCCCCTCGTAATCCCCCTTCTCCCCCGCGTCGGCCCCCTTGACCACATCCAACGCCACCGCGTACAGCGGATCATCTGGTTCACGCCCTCGGGAATCCCACCGCCGACGCTTATCGTAGTAGCTCAGCGCCTGTTCAGCAGAGAAACGATGAAAGCTTCGAAAGTCTCCGACAAAAGCACCACCGCGCCCGTGTCATGATCCGAGATTAGGACTGCGCCAGACGGCGCGATGCCGATAGGGTTCCCATGAGCATCGACCGAGACGACGTACCAGTCCTCCGAGCCGGGCCACGCTTCGCTTCGGAAACGTCTTGTCGCATGCACAACGGACCAGCAATCGTCACCCATCACTTCTGCCTGACGCAGACCCAGAATTGGGTTGCTGCCAACCATGGCGCCGCCGTATCGAAGTAAGAATTCCTTGTAGTCCTCATGAAAACTGACTCCAAGAGCCGCGGCGGCTTCGTCGGCTTCTTCTGGCTCCGAGGCTCCGCCCCATAGCATGGGATATTCAGTAAATTCGCGGTCCAATTTCGACCATGTTTCGCCAGTCATTGTGAACGCCTCCCCAACTCCTCGACTGCTCGAGCCTTCCAGTAGTCCGTACGCCACTGATTGAAGCCGGTCCGCTGTCCTGGTGTTAGGCCGGAGCCCGCCGCGTTGCCGAAGGGGT
>JANMGF010000022.1:0-1670 GCA_031374535.1 Polyangium sp. (in: bacteria) | reverse complement strand
CTGAGCAGCGCGCCCGGGGGCTCGCGCGAAGCAAGCTCGCGGAGCGCTGCGAGCACGGCGGCCTCGTCGTCCGTGGCCCCCTCCCCGCCCGTCTTCGTCACCCCGAGCGCGTGGCCGAGGGCCGCGTACAGCGCCGCCTTGGTGACCCCGCACGGCGCGAGCTTCTTCTGTACGGCCTGCATCTCCTGGAGGGCCTTGGCGAGGAAAGGCGTGGGATCGGGCGGCTCGAGGCCGTACCGGGCCGGGTGCTTGCCGACCTTCGGGTGCTCGCGCACGGCGCCGCGCGCGAGCAAGTCGTCGAGCGCCGCCGGCAGCGCCTTCTCGAAGCCGGGCGCCGCGCGCTTCACGCCGGCCTGGAGGCTCTTCTTCGGCAGCGGTCCGCTGTTCAGCGTGGCGAGGACGGCTCGCGCGGCGGTCTCCCGGGCATCACGCAGGGAGTACCTGGCGGTCTTTCCGTCCTGGAACACGAAGACGCTCCGCTCCCGTGCGAGCTCGTCGAGGTGGCGCGTGATCTCGGCGAGGAGTCGCTGGTACGGCTTGGGGAGCGCCTTGCGCAACTCTGCGGCGGATGTGGGTTTGGCGAGGCGCGCGAGGGCGTCCCGCAGCGCGAGGCGGAGATCGGCGTCCGATACGGCGGTTGCCGGTGAAGGGTTTTTCTTCGACACCGTTTGTCCTCCTGGAACTTCCTACCTTAAACAGACGGCGCGGGTCTTCAATTTCGACGACAAACGTGTGGCTGTGCCACCGGGAACACAGGATATCGATGCGGAGCGTCTCCGCAAGGAATCTGACAGGGGGGACCGGGTTGATGCTGCTCGGCGAGACCGGCACGGGCAAGGAGGTCCTCGCCAGGTATATTCACGAATGCAACTCGAGTGCGCGGAACAAGTTTCACGCGCTCAACTGCGTCGCCATTCCGCGTGAGCTCGTCGAGGGTTTCCTCTTTGGGAACGAAAAGGGCGCCTTCACCAGCGCCGACAGGCGGCAGGTTGGCGCATTCGAGGAGGCCCACGGAGGGACGCGACTTCATCGCGCAGTACCTTCACGCGGACGATACAGGTACCCATACGCCTCTACGAGGCGGCCATCCAGGCACGTCGACGCGCTTCGGACATCAAAGGACAACGCGCGGAACTCGCAAGGATTGAGCCGTCAGCCGCCCTGCACCGGCTCCTCCCCCTTCTTCTTCGCCCGCCGCTTGTACAAGGCCGACAGCTCGAACGCCGTCGCAATCGCGGGTTCCGCAAGCTCCCGTGCCGCCGCCTCGGCCGCTTCCCTGGCCGTTCGCGCGAGGCTCACGATGATCCCGTCGATGAGATCCAGCGCCTCGGTCTCCACGGGGGTACCCCGCGGCTCCGCCTTCGCCTTGGCCGCCTCCCGGAGCGCCTGCGCCTGTGTTTCGAGGTCCAGGAGCGCTTGCGGGCCGCCGCGATTCTTGGCGGCTTCCTCGACCGCGAGCTCCTTCAGGGCGGCACGCAATGCATCGAGCTGCTTGGCCAGCCCCTCGGCATCCTCCGCGGCCGCGGAATCGTGGTCGAGCAGGACCTCGATTTTCTGGACGGATTCGATCTTTCCGGAAAGCAAGAGCACGCGTTTTGCTCCGGCGAGCACCGAGCGCGCGCGGAGTCGCACCCCCTGCCCGTCTCGCAGGGCCGCCGCGTGCGCCGCCG
>JANMGF010000014.1:0-11177 GCA_031374535.1 Polyangium sp. (in: bacteria) | reverse complement strand
CGAGTGGTCCCTCGTGTACGAGCAGGAGGGCGAGCTGAGCTTCATCGGGTGGAGTCAGGGATAGTCCTCTCGCGTATGTCGACGATTTCAGCATCAAAACGCAGACGCACATTCATCAAAATCGATATCATGGAACTCTCCGCGATCTCACGAACCCCATGTCCATTGCCGCCTCTTCCCTCACCGTGCGCATCGAAGGCCGCACGCTCCTCCACGGCGCCTCCCTCGACGCGCGCCCCGGCGAGGTGATCGGCGTCTTCGGCCCCAGCGGCGCCGGCAAGACCACGTTGTTCCGCGTCCTCGTCGGCGAGCTCTCGCCCGCGGAAGGGAAGGTCCTCCTCGGCGGGGAGGACGTCACGCGGCTGCCGCTCTTCGAACGCGCGCGCCGCGGCCTCGGGTACGTGCCGCAAACGCCGAGCGTGCTCCCCGACCTCTCCGTTCACGACAACCTCGCGGTCTTCGAACGGCTCACGCGCCGCTCACGGCCCGCAGGTTCGCCCGATGCGTGGACGATCGCGCGGGAGCTCGGCCTCGAAGCCCTCCTCGACGCTCGCGCCGCGCGGCTCTCGGGCGGTGAACGACGGCGCCTCGAGATCACCCGCGCCCTCGTCGCGGCGCCCCGGGTGCTCATTTGCGACGAGCCTTTCGCCGCGGTCGATCCGCTGGGCGCCGGCCAAGTCGCCGAGCGGCTGCGGGCCCTCGCCAACGCAGGGGCCGTGGTCCTCGTGTCCGACCACCACGTCGAAGCCGCCCTGCGCCTCTGCGACCGCGCCGTACTCCTCCTCGACGGAGAGATCGCACTCGAAGCTTCCCCCGAGGGCTTTCGTACACATCCGCTCGTTCTTTCGCGTTACGCAGCGAAGTGACGCAGGGCGAAAAAAACCGGGATTGTCCGGGCTGTATCGTTGGTTTCCGTGGGGGTGCGCGGCAGCTCGGCAGCAATCGTGCGTGGCCCGGCAAACGGGGCGGTCATCAGGACGACCGCTGCAAGGATGTGCAATGTGCGCGACGTACCGAGGGCGCACATGGATACGCTCGGATGCGTCCGACGGTGGTATGATGGGGACAGCGCCTCTGCCGAGCGCGCCGCAGGCTCTTCGCCCCGAGGAAAGGAAGGCAGCCTTCGATGAACATCGCAATCACGTTCCGACACATGGTGGGTACGGACGCGGTGAAGCAGCACGCGCATGACAAGATTGCCAAGCTGCAAAAGTTTCTTCGTCAGGCGATGACCGCGCAGGTCACGCTCTCCGTCGAGGGCCTCGACCACATCGCCGACGTCAGCATCTCCTCGGGAAGCCAGCACTTCCACGCGAAGGTTCGCAGCCAGGACATGTACGCGTCGATCGACAAGGTCATCGACAAGCTCGACCGCCAGATCGAAGCCGACAAAACGGCAAACCTCGCGAAGAAGCGCGGAGGGACGAGCGCGGCAGAGTTCGCCGCCGAGGTCGCCGAGACCGCCGGGGGGCGCGCCCGCGACTGAAGGAGAAAACCCGGGCGTCCGTCCTCGCCAGCCGGCCTTTTCCGTAGTAGGGCTCGCCGCGCGCAGCGCCCCACCGGCGATCGCGCGGTGACGCCCCCAAACGACGCTTGGGGGCCATGCTCGGCCCCAAACAGCCGACCTACGCCCAAACCCCCCCCCCGGCACGATCATGGGTGTTCTCCAGATCCTGAGCGCGGACCGCGTCTCGGTGGCGAGCGAGGCCGAGGGCCTCGTGCGCTCCAAGCCAGAGGCGCTGCGCCGCATCGCCGAGCTGCTCACCCGCAGCACGGACATCACCACGGCGGCACCCGAGGTCGAGCGTGTCCTCGCCGAGCGCGAGAAGCTCCAGTCGACCGGCGTGGGCGGGGGCGTGGCCATCCCACACGCCTCGCTCGAAGGGCTCGAGCGGCACGTCGGCGCAGTCCTGCTCTCGCCGCACCCCATCGACTTCGACGCGATCGACCGCGCGCCCGTGAGTATCCTCTTCGCCGTCGTCGGCCCGAAGCGCGCCGCCGGCGAGCACCTGAAGACCCTCGCGCGTGTCTCGCGCCTGCTCCGCGACGACGAGTTCCGCAAGCGCCTGCTCATGGCGCCGAGCGGGGCCGAGGCCTTCGAGATCATCGCCGCGGAGGAAGGCAGGGGCGGCGCATGAGCGACGAGGCCCCGCGCTCCACACCCACGGTCACGCGCTCTTCGATGAGTGTCCGCGCGCTGCTCGCCGATCCCGGGCTCGGCGTGGGGCTCGAGCTGCTCGCAGGCGAGGCGGGCCTCGATCGGATCATCCAGCACGCGCGCATCCAGAAGTCGGGGCTCGCGCTCGTGGGACATTTCCACGGCATCACCTCGACGCGTATCCAGATCTTCGGCCAGACCGAGCTCTCCTTTTTGCACACGCGGACGGCCGAGGAGCGCGCGGACAAACTCCGCGATCTCTTCGCGCGGGACCTCTGCTGCATCATCGTGACCCACGAGTCGCGCGGCGACGCCGAAGGAGAAGGCGGCTTCCTCGCCGTGCCGGAGCTCGTGGCGGCGGCCGAGGCGTCGGGCACGCCGCTCCTGCGATCGGCCGAGCGATCGAGCGTGACCATCACGGCGCTCCATGCGCTCCTCGACGACAGGCTCGCGCCTCGCGTGCGGATGCACGGGGTGCTCGTCGACGTCTTCGGCGTGGGCGTGCTCCTCGCGGGAGCGAGCGCGATCGGCAAGAGCGAGTGCGCGCTCGATCTCGTGATGCGTGGACACCGCCTCGTCGCCGACGACGTCGTCGAGTGTGACTACCGTCCGCCCGGGATGGTCTTCGGCGCCGCCGCGCACCTGCTCCGCCACCACCTCGAGGTGCGTGGCCTCGGCATCCTCAACGTGAAGGACCTCTTCGGCGTCACGGCGATCCGCGAGCGCAAGCGCATCGACGTGGTGATCAAGCTCGTCGAGTGGTCGAAGGAAACCGAGTACGACAGGCTCGGCCTCGAGGATCGGCACCACCTGATCCTCGGGGTGAAGGTGCGTGAGCTCGTGATCCCGGTCCGCCCGGGGCGCGACATGTCGACGATCATCGAGGTCGCGGCGCGCAACGAGCTGCTCAAGAACGCAGGGCACCACGCCGCGCGCGAGTTCTTCGGCAACCTCGAGGGGGCGCTCATGAGCGAAGGGAGGCGAGATCGATGAGCGACAAAAGCCGAGTCGTCGTGGTCACCGGGCTCTCGGGGGCCGGCAAATCGACCGCGCTCCACGCGCTCGAGGACCTCGGTTACTTCTGCGTGGACAACCTGCCGACGTCCCTCGTGCCGGCCACGATCGAGGTCTGCGAGTCCGGCGGCATCCGTCGCATCGGCCTCGGCATCGACGTGCGCGCCTTCGCTTTCCTCGACGGCGCCGGGCCCACGCTCTCGCGCATCGCCGAGGGGCGCGACATGGCCATCCTTTTCCTCGACGCGACCGACGAGGCGCTGCTCCGGCGCTTCAACGAGACACGAAGGCCGCACCCGCTCTCGGCCGCTGCATCCCGCGCGTCGGGCAACTCCGGCGGGCTCGCGGTGCTCGACGGCGTCCATCAGGAGCGCGAGCGCCTCGCCCCGCTGCGCGCCCTCGCCACGATCGATCTCGATACGACGCGGCTCAGCGTGCACGAGCTGCGCCGCCAGATCATCGCTCACCTCGGACCTGGCAAGGCCGAGGCGCCGCGCATGGTCACGCGTTTCGTTTCGTTCGGCTTCAAGTTCGGCGTCCCGGTCGACGCTGATCTGATGTTCGACGTGCGGTTCCTCGACAACCCGCATTTCGTCCCGGAGCTACGAAGGCTCCCCGGCAGCCACCCGGCCGTGCGTGATTTCGTCCTGCAGAGCCCCGAAGCGTCCGAGCTTCTCGACAAGATCGAGTCGCTGCTCGCGTTCTCGCTTCCTCGGTACGAACGCGAGGGGAAGAGTTACCTGACCATCGGCATCGGGTGCACCGGAGGGCGGCATCGATCGGTGGCGCTCGCCGAGGTTTTGGCCGACAATCTACGCAGGAAGGTGGAGCTACCCATCTCGGTCGTGCATCGGGACGTCGGCAGAGCGGAGCACACCGCCGCGCCGGAGCCCGAGCCACCGGCGGCGCGCTCCAGCACCGAGCGGGGCGCGGGAGCGACGGGCGAAGCTCCCGGAGGCGGAGGGGGGCAGACGTGAGCGACGGGGGCGCCAGCGATCGGTTCACGATCATCAACGCGCGTGGCCTGCATGCGCGCGCCGCCACGAAGCTCGTGCAGCTCGCCGGCAAGTACACGTGCGAGATCACGATCGCGGGGCCCGACGGGCAGGAGGCGAACGCGAAGAGCGTGATGGGCGTGCTCCTGCTCTGCGGCGCCATCGGCACCGTGGTCGAGGTGAAGGCGCGCGGCGAGGGCTCGGCGCATGCGGTGGCGGCGATCGGCAAGCTCATCGCCGATCGTTTCGGAGAGCTCGAATGAGCGTGGAGCCTCCCACGCGGGATGCCGAGGTGCTCCGCGGCATCGCGGGCACGCCGGGCGTGGCGATCGGCAAGGTCGTCGTCTTCGGGCAGAGCCGCGCGCCGTGCCCGCGCCGCACGATCGGCCCTGGCGAGATCGACACCGAGATCCAGCGCTTCGAGGACGCCGTCGCGCGCGCGCAGCGAGATCTACGCGAGATGTCGCAGCGCCTCACCGAGCGGAGCGCCGAGGCCTCCATCCTCGAAGCGTACGTGTTGATGACCGGCGATCCCGTGCTCGCCGAGGCCGTACGCCACCAGATCCACAAAGAGAAACGCGGCGCCGAGTGGGCCGTCGCCGAGGCGTCGGACGTCATCGCCAAGCGGCTCGCGGCGCTCGACGATCCGTACCTGAGCGAGCGCAGCCACGACGTGCTTTTCATCGGCGACAGGCTCCTGCGCGCCTTCGGCACGTCCGTCCCCGAGCAGCAGAACCTGCGCCTCGACGGCCCCTCGATCATCGTCGCGCACGACCTCTCGCCCGCGGACACCGCGGCCATGATCAACCAGCCCGTCGTCGGCTTCGTCACCGAGGTCGGCACACGCACGAGCCACACCGCGATCATGGCGCGCGCGCTGGAGATCCCGGCTGTCGTCGGCGTGACCGACGCGCTCGCGCGGATCTCGGGTGGAGATCTCGTCGTCGTCGACGGCCTGCGCGGCAGCGTGCTCGTGCGTCCACACACGCCCGAGCTCGACGAAGCGCGCGCGCGCGGAGAGCGGCACACGGCCCTCTCGCGAGAGCTCCACGGCTCACGCGATCGTGCTGCGACCACGAAGGACGACGTACGCGTCACGCTACGCGCGAACGTCGAGCTACCGGCCGAGGCCATCCTGGCGCGTGATCACGGCGCCGAGGGCATCGGCCTCTACCGCACCGAGTTCCTCTACATCGATCGATCCTCGCCGCCGAGCGAGGATCAGCAGTTCGAGATCTTCCGCGCGGTCATCGAGACCATGCGCCCGATGCCCGTCACGTTGCGAACGTTCGACATCGGCGGCGACAAGTTCATCTCGAGCCTCAAGCTCCCGCCGGAGATGAACCCGATGCTCGGCCTGCGCGCGGTACGCCTCGCGCTCTCGCAGCCCGAGGTTTTTCTCGAGCACCTGCGCGCGATGGTCCGGGCGAGCGCGTACGGCGAGGTGAAGATCATGATCCCCATGATCTCGAGCCTCTCGGAGCTCCGGCAGGTGCGTGTCCTCCTCGACAAGGCGATCGAGCAGGTGAAGGCGCGCGGGCTTCCCTACGCCGAGGAGATCCCGCTCGGGATCATGGTCGAGGTGCCGGCGGCCGCGGTGCTCGTGGATCTCTTCGCCCAGGAGGCGAGCTTCATGAGCCTCGGGACGAACGATCTCGTGCAGTACACCCTGGCCGTCGACCGCACGAGCCGCTCGCTCGCGTACCTCGCCTCGTCCTTCGATCCCTCGATCCTTCGGCTCATCCGGAGCGTGGTGCGCGCGGGCGAGGGGTGGAGCTGCCCCGTCTCGATCTGCGGCGCGATGGCGAGTGATCCGCTGGCGGCGGTGCTCCTCGTGGGCCTCGGCATGCGTGATTTTTCGATGGAGGCGGCCGCGATCCCCGAGATCAAGGAGGCCCTCCGGCGCGTGACGCTCGTCGAGGCCGAGGCCGTCGCGCGCGAGGCGCTTCGTTTCGGCACCGCCGACGAGGTCGAGCACTGCGTGGCCGAGGCCTTCGCGCCCCGCCTCTACGATCTTCTCACGGGCGAGCGTTGAGGGCATTCTTCGTTGTCTCGTCCGAAGAACCCCGAGGAGCTCATGACCGCCATCACGTCGATCAAGATCCAGACCGCTCGTCTCCGCACGCACGTGCTCATCAGCGGACCCCAGGACGGCGTGCCCGTCCTCTTCATCCACGGCAACTGTTCGTCGTCTCGTTTCTTCGAGCAGACCATGGCTGCGTTGCCCGAGGGCTACCGCGCCATCGCGGCGGATCTCCGCGGCTACGGTGACTCGGAGCCCGCGCCCATCGACGCGACGCGAGGCCTGCATGATTTCTCGGACGACCTCGCGGCGCTGCTCCGGCACCCGGAGCTTGGCATCGTAGGCAAGGTGCACGTCGTCGGCTGGTCGGTCGGCGGTGGGGTCGCGATGCAGCTCGCGATCGATCACCCCGAGCTCGTCGGCAAGATCGTCCTCGAGGCGCCGATGTCTCCGTACGGCTTCGGCGGCACGCGCGGCGTGAACGGCGAGCCTTGTTTCCCGGACTTCGCGGGCACGGGCGGCGGCACGGCGAACCCCGACTTCGCGCGACGGTTGAAGGAGGGCGACACCTCGGAGGAGGCCGCGACCTCGCCCCGCAAGATCATGAACGACTTCTACTTCAAGCCCCCCTTCCGCGTGGAGAAGGACCGCGAGGAGCTCTTCCTCGCGGAGGTGCTGAAGATGGTCGTCGACGACGATCACTACCCGGGCGACACGAGCACGTCGGCGAACTGGCCCGGCGTCTCGCCTGGCACGCGCGGCGTGAACAACGCCCTCGCGTCGAAGTACGTGAACCTCTCGGGCTTCGCGAAGATCGCGCCCCATCACGAGGTGCTCTGGATCCGCGGCGACAGCGATCAGATCGTGAGCGACACGTCCCTCTTCGACTTCGGCTTCCTCGGCAAGCTCGGCGCGATCCCCGGCTGGCCTGGCGACGACGTTTACCCGGCGCAGCCGATGGTCTCGCAGACGCGCGCCGTGCTCGACGCCTACAAGGCGAACGGCGGAAGTTACCGCGAAGAGATCCTGCCGAACGTCGGGCACTCGCCGCACGTCGAGGCGCACGACCGGTTTGTCAGCGAGCTCGTCCGCTTCTTCGGCTGAGCGTCCGGACCCGGGGGGGGGGGTTAGGACGTGAAAAACCAGGCCGACGCGCGCGCCTCGCTGGCTCGGCGGGGGTTTTACGATCGCACGTGCACCGGGCGCCGTAGAACGTGATAGGTTTGTCCCCGGTGACGATGAAGCGCACGTCAAGAGAAACGCAGGCGCAGAGATCGAAGGACGCGAGGCCCAACACGGACCGCGCGCGTGTGGGCATGACGAGTGGTCAGCCCGAGACATACGCCAGCAAGCTCGGGGCGCGGATGCGCGATCTCCGGCTCGAGCGAGGGATGTCGCTCGCGAGCTTGCGCGAGGCGGGGGGTTTGACGCCGAGCCAGATGTCGAGCGCGGAGAGGGGCCGGGTGCGGGTCACGATGGGCACCGTCGTCGCGGTGGCGCGAGCGCTGCACGTGCCGGCCTTCGTGCTGATGGCATTCCCCGACGAGGATCCGCTCTCGGCCGTGCTGGAGGAGATCCGGCAGGCGTATGGCGGCGATATGCGGCGCGCCACCGCGGCGATCGAAGAGCGCGCGGGCGGCAGGCTCGCGAAGAAACGCGCAGGTCGCGCGGCCACGAAGCGCGCGCTACACGAGTAGATCAGAAAGTCAAGAAAATCGTTCCGGGGCCGTATGACGACCTGCCTGCCCGTGGCGGGGGTGGTGTCCTGTGTGACCTGTCTGGGACCCGGGGAGGGGCGTGTGGCCTTGACAAACCCGAGGTGCGGTGCGCCCGCGGCGCACGTTTGCCCAGGATTTAAGCGGTTTTCCCGTGCCGGCGCCTCGGTCTCGGTGGCCTCCCGGGTGTATGGTGTGTCGAGGCCAGGTTCGATTCCCCGAAATGATTGTCCTTCTCCTCTTTTCACGATCCTTCGAAAATGCGTTCGGAGATTGGGGACGAGACGTTTGTCTGTGGTAAGGGTCTGTCTCGACCGCTCATAACGTCGATGGTTGGTGGCTTCGAACAGGGCACCGGTCGATGTTCGAAATGCCAGTGGTTTGGCTAGACAAACGGTTCGAGGTGACGTCCCGTGCCTACTCGTCGCAAGCCGGATCCGATTGCCACAGAGCTGGGGGCTCGAATGCGTGAGCTCCGGAAGGCGAAGAACATGTCGCTCGCTCGATTCGCCGCGGCGAGCGGGCTCTCCAAGGGGCACGTCTCCAACCTGGAGAATGGGCTCACGGTCATGTCGGTCCACACGGCATTCGCCTCGGCCCAGGCGTTCGGCATCCCGCCGTTCGTGCTGGTCATGTTTTCGGGCGATGAACGTTTCTCGCGTATCCTCGACAGGCTGATCCGCGAGGCCGGCGGCGATACGCTTCGCGCGGCCGAGGCGCTGCGGGAGCTCGCCTTCGGCAAGAGGCGCAAGAGCAAGAGAGGGAGCAGAGGCACGCGCCCGCCATGACGACACGCGCAGGCAACGGCGGGTAGCCACGTCTCGGGCGTGGGTTGTCAGGACATGCGTATCCCACGGGGACGTTGTGCCGGGCGAGGACGACATGGTAGAGTTCGTCCCACGCGAACACGGTCACGACGAATCGCCGCGTTTTGTCCTGATCTTCTCCTCGTCTCCGGTTCGCCGGGGACGCACGCTCGAGGTGGAACACCATGCCCCGTCGTTCGACTCCCGAGCCCGTCGCCGCCAAGGTGGGGGCCCGAATCCGTGATCTGCGCCAGGAGCGCGGCATGTCGCTCGCGGCCCTCGCCGACGAAAGTGGTCTGTCCAAGGGGCACATGTCGAGCGTGGAGCGTGGGCTCGTGTTGATCACGGTCGGGACCGTAGTCTCCGCGGCAAAGGCACTCAGCGTGCCGCCCTTCGTGCTCCTCATGTTCCCCGAGGAAGAGCCTCTCGCGGCCGTGGTCGAGCACGTGCGGGTCAACGAGGGTGGCGACACCGACAAGGCCGCCGCCGCGCTGCGCAAGCTCGTCTTCGGGCAAAACGGCCGCGCGCCGAAGAGCGTCACGCCAAAGGCCGCACCCGCGGCGAAGGCCGCCGCAGCGCCGAAGGCCGCATCCAAAGCAGCCGCGACGAAAGTTGCTCCCGCCCCGCAGGTCGCTGCCGCCCCCGCGCCCGCGCCCGCCCCCGCGACCCAATCCCGCCGCAAGCGCTGAGCCCCGGACAAACCCTACCAGCCCTGGAGTACGCGGGCGAGGCAGGGTTCTTCCCGTAACACACGTTTTCAGCTGCCGCGGCCAAACAGGCGCCGCGCTCATATCAGCTGCGTGGCGTCGGTATCGGCGTTTTCCTCGAAGGAGGCGGCGGCGGCACCGACGCGGGCGTCCGCGATGCGCCCGTCACCGCGTCCACGATACGCACGTCGAGCCCGAGCGCGTCCTTCAACATTCCGCACTTGGCCCCGACGGTCCACTCCTCGAGCGACCGGTCCTCCGTGCCCGAGAGCTCGAGCACCAGCGTGTCGCCGTCGATGCGTCCGCTCGCGCCAACGACCTTGGCCCGGTGCTCGCGGTCGAGCGCGTCCGCGACACGCAGGATCGCGGCCATCGCCTTGACCTTCGCCCGGTCCTCCCGCGAGAGCGCGCGGAAGTTCTCGTGGTCGAGCTGCGGCGGGCTCTTCCGGTGGTACCGCGCCACGTTGGCCACGATCTCGCGCTCCGCGGGGGCGAGGCCCATCAGGTCACCGTGCACGATGAGGTAGTAGCTGTGCTTGTGGTGGCCCTCGTACCGCACGAAGTCGCCGACGTCGTGCAGGAGCGCCGCCGCGTGGAGGAGGATACGGTCGCGCGGGCTCATCCGATGGCGCGCGGCGAGCTCGTCGAAGAGGCGCGTCGCGAAGCGGGCCACGAGCAGGCCGTGCGCCTCGTCGAAGTGGTATCTGCGGCCGAGCCGGAGGCAGGCTTCGCTCACCGCGGTCGCCTCGCCCCCGAAATCACGCGGCACGAAGTGCTGGCGCGCCAGGTCCACGAGCACGCCCTCCTTCAAACCGACCCCGGGCGCGGTGATCGACGCCCGCCCGAACGCCTCCGCTACCCGGCAGAGCACCGTCGCCGCGGGCACGATCGTGTCGGCGCGATCGGGCCGAAGGTTATACGCGGCGACGCGCTCGTCCACGCTGCGCGCCGAGAGATCGTCGAGCAGCCTGCGCATCGCGCGCGCCTCGATCGCGCGGCCTTCGGGGAAGGCGATCGGCATCGGGCAGAGGTCGGCGAGGGTCTCGATGTTGCCGCCCGTGCCGACGACGACGTCGACGGGGCCGTCGGAGAGGTCCTCGATCTCGCGGAAGGCGTCGGCGCAGACGCGGTCCACGTACTCTTCGAGCAGCGTGCGATGGCTCGCGTCGATGGGCCCGCGACCTTCGAGGAACGCTTCGAGCAAACGCACGGTACCGACGGGCAAGGAGCGCGAGTAGACCGGGAGCCGGCCTTCGAGCAGCGTGAGCTCCGTCGAGCCGCCGCCGATGTCCACGAGGAGCGAGCGGCGTGATCCCATGGGGATCCGCTCGACCACCGCGAGCTGCACGAGGCGCGCCTCCTCGACGCCCTCGATGATCTCCACGTGGACCCGGCTCTCCCGTTCGGCGCGCTCGACGAAGAGGTCGCCGTTCTGCGCTTCGCGGGCCGCGCTCGTGGCGACGGCCCGGTAGCGCTCGACCTTCGCCGCGTCCATCGCCGCGCGGAACCTCTTCAGCGCCTCGCACGCGGCGCCGATGACGCCGTTTTCGAGCCGCCCCTTCGTGAAGACGTCGTGCCCGAGCCGCACCGGCGCGCGGTCGACCAGCACGTCGCGGAAGGGGTAGAACCGTGGGCCCTCGTCCGTGATGAGCGGCGGGTCCACGTCGACCACGCGCAGCCGGATGGCGTTGGAGCCGATGTCGATCGCCGCAAGGCGAGCCATGGCGGGAGAAGTAGCGGAGCGCGGCCTGGTTGGCTA
>JANMGF010000013.1:0-7913 GCA_031374535.1 Polyangium sp. (in: bacteria) | reverse complement strand
CCCTCGGGGGCCGAGTATCCCCTGCCCTTCGGCACAAAGCACGGCCGTTTTTCCGGGCGCGCGCGGGGATGCATCACGCGCGCTTGCGCTGGAGCGAGCTGTCGTATTCGGAGAGCGGCGGATACACGAGGGGCGCCGTCGTCTCCCACGCGAGCAGCCGTTCGCGATAAGCGACGAGGAAAAACGCGCGGTCCTCGGCCGACGCGCGCGCCGGGCCCCACGCGATGAAGGACGGGAGCACGTCGAAGCCGACGAAGCGGAAGATCCCTTGGTTCACGGGCGCGAGCAGCATGTGGATGTCGCCTGCGAGGCCCGTCTCGCTGAACATCGTCGCGCCCCCGCCCGTGGTGGTCGAGATCATGGCGCGTTTGCCGCGCATCGTGCCGTTGTCGTACCATTTGCCGCCGCCGTAGACGCGCTTCGAGACGAAGACGCGATCCACCCAGCCCTTGAGGATGGCGGGCATCGAGAACCACCACATCGGGAACTGGAAGATCAGCGCGTCGCACCAGAAGAGCTTGTCGATCTCGGCCTGCACGTCCGGCGAAAAGCCGTTCGTCTCGACGGCGTGGGCCTCCTCGACCTGCTGCTTGAAGACCTCGGGATCCTTGCGATTCGTGAAATTGTGCGGCCCGGAGGCCGGGTTCCAGCCCATCGCGTAGAGATCCGAGACGACCACTTGATGACCCCCGCCCTCGAAGGTCTCGACGGCGAGGCGCGTCAGGGCGGCGTTGAAGCTCTTCGGCTCCGGGTGAGCGTGAACGATGAACACCTTCATGGCGTCGAAACTCCTTCCCCAAGAAAGACGGCGGCCCTGGGGGCGCCGCCACGTAGAGCGTATCAGCGGAAAAAGTCGAAGCTCGTGCCCATGCCGCTCGCGCGGGCGGCCGCGTGGACCACACGCGCGAGCGCGACGTCCTGCACGGCGAGGCCGGTCGAATCGAACACGGTGATCCGCGCGTCTTGCCGGGCAGGACGCGCGCCTGCCAGGATCTCGCCGAGCGTCGCGTGGATCTGCTCGCGGCGCAGGATCCCCTGTTCCAGCGGGACGTTCACCTCGCCGCTGTGCGTGGCTTGCTCCCAGTCGTCGATGACCACGCGTCCAGAGACGAGCAGCGCCGGATCGAGCTCCTGTTTGCCGTGCGCGTCCGCGCCGATCGCATTGACGTGCGCGCCGTCCTTGACCCAGCTCCGCTGGACGACGGGCGCGCGTGCCGGGGTCGAGGCGTTGACGACGTCGCACCCCGACGCCTCCTCGATCGAAACGACGCGACCGCGCGCCTCCTCGGCGAAAACACGGGCCGCGTGCGGGGCGGCGTCGGCGCAGAGCACCTCGAACGTGTCGCCATACACCGCGCGGTGCGCCTCGAGCAGCGTCCGCGCTTGCACGCCGCACCCGACGAACCCCACGGTCTTCGGCGCGCGCGGGGCGAGGTGCTTCGAGGCAATCGCCGCGGCGGCGCCCGTACGTACGGCCGTGAGCAACGTCGCGTCCATGACCGCGAGGGGCAACGCCGTCGCGGGATCGGTCAGGATGTACATGCCCATGACCGCGGGCAGATCGAAGCGCGCGGGGTTCTCGGGGTGCGAGTTGACCCATTTGACGCCCGCCGCGCCGTCGACGTAGGCCGGCATGGCGCGGAGATCGCCGTGGTAGGCGTCGAGCTCGAGGTAGACCTTCGGCGGCATGAGCGCGCGCCCCTGGCCATGCGCCAGGAACGCGGCTTCGACGGCGGCGATGGCGGCTTCCATCGAGAGAAGGGAGCGAACATCCGAGCGGGAGAGCAAGATGGTTTCGTGGGGAGGCATCGGGGGGCGCCGATATAGTGCAGCGGGCGGCAGGCTGCATCTGTCGCGGGCGCCTCCGAGCGGGCGCCTCCGAGCGGGGCGACGGCTTGACCGTGCCGCCCCAGACGTGCTAGGTCGCGCGCCCCTCCCTCCAGCGAACGGTTACCATGGCCCTCAAAGTTGCGATCGTCGGCTTGCCGAATGTCGGCAAGTCCACCCTGTTCAACGCCCTGACCCAGACGGCGGCCGCGCAGGCTGCCAACTACCCGTTCTGCACCATCGAGCCGAACGTCGGCGACGTGGCGGTCCCGGAGCCCCGGCTCGACAAGCTGGCGGCGCTCGCGGGCTCCAAGGAGATCATCCCCGCCCGGATCAACTTCGTCGACGTGGCGGGCCTCGTGCGCGGCGCCTCCAAGGGCGAGGGCCTGGGCAACCAGTTCCTGGCCAACATCCGCGATTGCGACGCCGTGGCGTTCGTCGCCCGTTGCTTCGAAAACGACGATGTCACGCACGTGGAAGGTCGCGTCGACCCGATCACGGACCTCGACATCATCGAGACCGAGCTGATGCTGGCGGACATCGACAGCCTCGAAAAACGTATCCCCAGCCTGGAGAAACGTATCCGCGGTGGCGACAAGGAGGGCGTGACGACGCTCCGCCTCTTGAAGCTCGCGCTGACCCAGCTCAACGCCGGTCGGCCTGCGTTCACGGCGAAGGTCGATCCGGACGACGAGAAGGCGTGGCGGATGCTCCAGCTCTTGACCGCGAAGCCGGCGCTTTACGTCTGCAATGTGGACGAGGCCTCGGCCGACAAGGGCAATGCCTTGTCGACGGCGGTGGCGGCGCGCGCGGCGAAGGACGGCGCGAAGTCCGTGGTGATCTCGGCGCAGATCGAGGCGGAGGTGGCCCAGCTCGGGGCTGCCGAACGCACGGAGTTCCTCGAGACGCTGGGGCTCGCGGAGCCCGGGCTGAACCGGCTGATCCGCGAGGCGTACGCGCTTCTCGGGTTGCAGACGTATTTCACGGTGGGCCCCAAGGAGGCGCGCGCGTGGACGATTCCGGTCGGCGCGACCGCGCCCCAGTCCGCGGGGGAAATCCATACGGATTTCGAGAAGGGCTTCATCAGCGCGGAGACGATCGCCTACGAGGACTACGTCCGGTATGGCGGTGAGAGCGGCGCGGCGCAGGCCGGGAAGTTACGCAAGGAAGGCAAAGCGTACGTCGTGAAGGACGGCGACGTGATGCACTTCCACTTCAACGTCTGATCGCCGGCCGCTGCCGCTTCCGTTTCTGCTCCTCCCTGGATCGCGGATCCTGATACGATCGCCGCCATGGCGCGAGGCATCAGGTTTCCCGTGCACGACGTCGCCCCCCGACGAGACCCCGACCCCTCGATACTGCAACGCGGCACGCGAGGGCGGCGCGACGGCCCAGAGATCCTCGCCACCAGCATCCAGGAGGGCGCCACGTTCCTCCTCGAGCCGTCCAGCCATCCTCTGGTCAGCGCGGTATATCTGGCCTACAGCCGCCATTATCCGCTCGTTCTGTCCCCCGATACCATCTGGATCACCCTCGCCCAGGGGCTCGCGCAGCACATCAAGCTGAACGCCGATTCGCTGCGGCGTGATCTCGTGCGCCACCGCGGCAAGATGAAACTCACGGCCACGATGGTATCGGCCGAGACGCGGGACGCGGAGTTCTGGCGCGACGTCGTCGATCGGCTCACCACGAAGATTCGCGAGCACGCGGACGCGGAGCTCGTCGATCTCGTCTGCTGTACCTTCAGCACCACAGGCCCGGTGGAGCGGACGGCGAGCCAGGTGGTGCTGATGGATGCGGTGAGCCCGTTCTTCAAGTATGCGATCTATCTCATCTGCGGCATCCCGTCGATCACCCTCACGGGAACACCCGAGGATTGGTCGCGGCTATACCGCAAGGCGGAGCAGCTGCGTCATTACGGGCTGGACACCTGGGCGCAGCGCATCCTGCCCATTTGCCAGCAGTTCGTGCTGGCAGCGCAGGGCGAGATCCATCGGTCCTTCTGGAAACGTATCCTCCGCGCCCACGAGGGGTGCGGCGGCGCCATGGACATCAACATCGACGGATGGATCTGCGCGTTTTTCCCGTACCTGCTGGACCATGCGACCGGCGATTTCTCGTCGCCCAATTTGGGAACCGCCGTGCACCTTGCCGATTTCCCGCCGGGGTCGTCGACGGTTTCGATTGCACTCGAGGCGATGGGCTCTCCGGTGGGGCATGTCGAGATCGTCGCCGGGCTCCACGGGGTCACACAGGACGCCGCGACCGGCGCGGTGAGCCCGAAGATCGAGTGGAGTGTGTATGAAGAGCCGGCGCTGACGAGACGCCTGCGAAAGGGAGGCCACGTCCTGCGACCGCCGCGGCCCGCCGCGGAAATCCACGCTCGCGTGGGTGATCCGGGAGGATTCGAATCGCTTTATACGATCACGGACGGAGTGGATCTTCACGTGCGTGAGGGGCGCGCGACGTATCGGATCCTGCCGCTCGCCGAGCTCGAATCCTTGTCGCTCACGAGGGCTGATTATATCCGGACGCTGGAGGCCAACATCGCCCACATGCGCGCGACGGTTTTCCCGGACTACGAAGTGAGCGAGGCGACGCGCCAGAGCAAAACGATCGAAACCTGGACGCGGTTTTGCGATCTGCCGGACGGCTCCTTTCTGGCCCAGAGCTTCGACTCCAAGGAGATCGCGCACATGACCGATGCTGTGCGTGCCGGGCCCATCGAGCAGCCGCGGATCGTCGCCCCCTCGCTGCTCGAGGCCCTCGACCGAGCGCTCGCCGGGGGGCCTCGGCCGTGGTTCGAGGACGCCCCTCTCAGCTCGCCCGAGGACGTGATCCGAACGCGGCCAGAATGACATCGGGGCGACGCAGGCCGTAACCCACCCACGCGACGACGCCGAGGACGACGGGCATGACCCAGGGATCGCCGACGCGGACGTGCATCGCGGTCGCGCCGCCGAGGTAGCCCGCGAGGAGGATGGCGCCGACGAACGAGGTGCGCGGGACGAGGAAAACGACGACGCAGGCGAGCTCCACGATGCCGATGGCGGCGAACCTCTCGAGGGGGAGCCCGAGGTGCTTCGAGGCTTCGACCACGCCTTCGGGAAACGGCCGCATGAGCTTGCCCGACGCGCTGAAACACAGGAGGGCGGAGACCAGGCCGGAGAGGACCCAGCCGGCGATGGTGAGCTTGCGGGAACCCGCAGGATGGATGGCCATGGCGCGGGATATGAGTGGGAACCGCGGGCCGTTGTCAAGCGGGAAGTTGTCTCTCCAAACCAGCCGACAGGGAGGAGGTCAGAACCGGATCCCATTCTCGGCGCGGTGTTTCCACCACTTCCAGCCGAGAACGGCCGCCGGGACCGCCGCGACGGTCGCCAGCACGGGCAAACCTGCCACGGCGAGGGCCACCGTGCCCGCAGTCACGACGCCCGCCTTGACGGCATTTTTCTTGGAGTCCTCGAGGATTTCCTGGCGCGACTTGCTCATGCGCGAAGCATGACACGGGGCCGGCGGGAGAGGTAGCCAGCCGTCGGGGCCACCAAGGAGGCGCGCCTCACGCCGCCGGGCGAGGCGCCCCTTGCACGGGGTCGCCGAGGGGGACGAGGTGAGCGATGAGGTTCGTCACGTGCGGCACGCCGAGCCCGGTCACCGGATCCCAGTCCGTGCACGCGCTGTAGCCGTCGACGCGTTGCACGACGGCCTTGCCCACGCTGTTGACGACACGCACGTAGACGTCGGTTTGTCCGATGGTGATGTCGCGGAAGGGCGGCGGGGTCGCCTTGCGGAGCGAATAAAGCGCGGGGTTGACGAAGCCGACCCGGCCCTTGCCCGCCCTGCGCCGGGCCTCGTTGGTGAGCGCGATGATCGAGGCCCATATCGGCGCGGCCATGCTCGTGCCACCGGCATAATCGATCCAGTTCCGGCCAATCACCGCCTGGTAGCCGAGGGCCGAGAGGACCTCGCCGCGCTGGACCGAGGGGCCGGAGGCCATCAAGGCGACGTCCGGGAAGCCGCGGCCGTACGGGACGACGGCGGGGCTGTTGGCGCCCCTCGCATACCATTTGCGCAAGCTCTCCTGCTGCCAGGCAGGAATGGGGACGTCCTGGCTGAAGCCTCCGCTCGAGGCGAGCTGCGTGAACTGGACCAACTTGGCGACGGCGACCGGCGGCGGGCCACTCCAGGCGAGCTCCGTGAGGGGATCGATACACGTGATCATGGTGCCGCCGACGCCGAGGACGCGCTCTTCCACGGCGGGAAAGACGCCGTGCGGCCAGGGAGCGTCAGTCACGGCATACCCGTCGACCATCCGGCGCGGAATGCCGTCGAGCGCGCCCCAGTCGCCCGCCGCGCTGAGGACCGTGATCCCGAGGGCCGCGGCCTGGTCGAGCAGGCCCGAGACGACGCTCGATCCAAAGATACGATAATACTTCCGCTCGGGGGTGATCCAGCTCGTCGAGGCCACGGTGACCTCGTGTTTGTCGTCGCCGATGACCGCGAGGAGGAACATCGACCAAGGGTCGGCCACGACCTCGGGGTCCACGAAATACACGACGACGCGCGCGCCGGGGGCCATCGCGCCGGCCCAGGCGACGGTCATCGTGGCTTCGAGGCGGTGGAGCGGATCGACGAGCCGGCCGCCGCGCGTGGGGCCGAGATCGATCATCTCGACCTCGGGCGGGGTGATGCCGTGGGCGCGCCAGAAGAGGTGGAGATCGCCGATATCGATGGAGCCGCCGAGCATGAGCAACGCAATCGTCTCCCCCGCGCCCGTGAGGCCCTCGGGGAACGCGTAAATGCGGCGGATGTCGGCGGGCGTCACGCCGACGAGGCCGGGCGGGGGTTTGCCGGGCTCGCTGCGGACCGAAAAAGGAAACCCGTCGCGGAGCTCGGGCGGGGTTTGTTCCACACGGGCGCGCGAGACCATGGAGCTGCGGGCCTCGGGGGCGTTGCGCAGGCCGTGGACGGCCTGGATGTAGCCGGCGAGGTCGCGGGGGACGGCGGTGTCGACGCGCGGCGAGCGGTGCCCGGCGGGCTCGCGGAGCCAATCGGCGAGGTGGCGGCCGAAAGCACGCTTGATGGCCTCCTCGGGCGCACGCACGACGATGAGCTGGCGGCCGACGGGGCCCGAAGGCTGGGGCTCGAGGCCGGCGCGGCGGAGCCAGGTGTGGACGGCCTCGACCTGGACGTCCTGGAGGGCCACGAGGCCGTTGAGCTCGGCCCTCGAGAGGTGGTGGCCGAAGCGCGGGCTCTCGGGATCGGAGCGCTCGATGACGAGATCCTGCAATTCGGCGCGCGAGCGATCGTGGAGGATGACGGTGATATCGAAAGGCTCGTTCGAGGGCGGCATCGTGGACACGAGGCGAGCCTAACCGAGCGGGCCCCTGCAAGGCAAACGGGGAGCGGAAGCGTTTGGCGTGGGTGAGTGCTAGAAGGCGGCCATGGCTGATCCCTCTCCCCGCGAGCGCCTGCACGAGCTCTTCGTGAAGGTGGATTCGTTTTTCGCGCACGCCCAAGCTCGCCACGGAGAGGCGATCACCTGCAGCGCGGGCTGCGACGACTGCTGCCGGCGTCGATTTTCGGTGACGGGGATCGAAGCGGCCGTGATTGGCGAAGCGCTCGCTCGTTTGCCCGCGGAGCCGCGGCAAAAGGTACAGGCACGGGCGGCCGACCGCGAGGGGACGGCGTGCCCCGCGCTGGGCGAGGATGGACGTTGCGCCGTGTACGAGGCGCGGCCCACGATCTGCCGGACGCACGGGCTTCCCATTCGTTTCATGGAAGCGTCTGCGGGACGCTCGTTGCCCATGGTCGACGCGTGCCCGAAAAACTTCCGCGGGCAGGATCTCGGGGCGCTCGATCCGAAAAGCGTCCTCGATCAAACGACGCTCTCCACGGTGCTCGCGGCGCTCGACGCGGCGTATGCGGATTCGCTCGGGGCTCCGCGTGGCCAGCGGATCGAAATGACGGAGCTTTGCCGGGCGTGAACGCGCTTCCGGCGCTCGCCCGGATGGTGTATCTCTTTCCCGGGCGATGAACCTTGCAGGCATCGACGTGAACCTCGTCGTCGCCCTCGACGCCCTGCT
>JANMGF010001693.1:0-1986 GCA_031374535.1 Polyangium sp. (in: bacteria) | reverse complement strand
GACCCTTGTGGAAGGTGGTCAGAGGGTGCTGCCACAGCGTCGCGCCGGGGCGCCGCCCCGGACCCCGCGGGGGGCTGTCCGCCCCCTCGACCCCGGACCAGGGCAGGCCCTGGACCAAGGGTTGAAAAACTGCGCGGTGCGCAGTTTTTCAAACAGGCCGACGACACGACCGCGTTGCCAGCCGAACCATCAGCGCGGCGGTCTTGACCTTGGGCGGAGTCGTCGCCGGTCTTGCCACCGGCTGTTCGATGAACTGCGCGTAGCGCTGTTCATCGCCCAAGGTCCAGCGCCTGCGCTGGGCCGGGTCCTGGGGTGGGCAACCCCTGGTGGGGCCTGGGGCAACGCCCCAGCGAGGCGGCTCCCAGTTGAGACCCATGCTCAGCCTGGCGGGAGAGGGGGCTTGGGAGAAGCGACGCTCGGGCCAGGAACTCCAGCAATACGTGATTTCATGGAACACGAACTGGATACGATAACGCGTCGGCCCGTGGGCAAAGCGACGAACGAGCCTTCCTTCGTCGGTGGGGAAGAATCTTTTCTGTTGCCACGCGACGTCCGTTCATCATAAGCATCCGCGCGTCGTCCTTATGGCCGATCCTCGCTGGTCGTGTGTGGGGGCGACGCGAGAGTGAACGAATACCATGAAGGGTCCCGTTTCTTCCGAGGATTCCGGGCGCCGAGAGCACCCGGTGGAGCCTGAGAGGACGTCCCGTCCCTCGCGCGAGCCCGTGGACCGCGCGTCGCTGGAGGTGAAGCTCGATGCGCTGATCGAGGAAATGCGCGTGGAGCTCTGCGCCGAGCAAGCGGCGGCGGCGGAGACGAAAGGGCCGTCGGTGCACGTGTCGGGGCTGCTCCCGCCCGCGAGCCAAGGGACAGCGGAAGCGGACGCGCCGAAGATCATCGTCGGAAGCGGCGTGGACCCACGCGCAGAGCAGACGATCGTGGGCCGGCGTTCGCCCGACGGGGCGGCCGCGTGGATCTTCGACGGGGTGGAAGAAGAGGCCACGCCGCAGGGGATCCACGCGCCGATGACGAGGAGTGATGCGCCGGTGGAGCGGCTCGTCGTGGCGGAGGCGAGCCGGCGGAGGTGGGCGCCGGTGGTGGCGGTCGCGGGGGCGGCGGTGGGGGTGGCATTGACGTGGATCTTCGTGGGGAACGTGGGCGCGGTGCCAATGCTCCAGCATGTTCGGCCCGGCGTTTTCCCGAGGGTGCAGATCGAACGGATCGAGCCGCCGGCCGCGGCGACGGGGACGACCACGCCTGCGCCTCCGCCGCCGAACGACAAGCTCGCGCGGAAGGACCCGACAACCACGACAACCACGACAACCACGACGCCGAAGGCTCCTTGGAAACCAACCGAGCCCAGGTCCAGTCTTCCAAAACCCCTCGAGCCTGAAAGGCGTTTTTGAGCATGCGACGAACCCTTGTTTTCTGTTTGTTTGGGCTCGCCGTGGCGATCCCGGGCCCGAGCCTCGCGGAACCGGCGCCTTCGGCGCAGGCGGACGTCGCCACGAGCAGGGCGGGCAAGCTCTACGATGAGGGCGTGGAGCTCTACCGCGCGGGGAAGTTCGCCGACGCGCACGTCGCGTATGTCGCGGCCTGGAGCTTGAAGAAACATTACCAGATCGCGGGGAACCTCGGCGATTGCGAGATGCGCCTCGGGAAGTACAGGGACGCGGCCGAGCACCTGACGTTTTACCTGCGGGAGTACCCGAAGGACCAGCCTGCTGAAAACGCGGAGCAGGCGCGGAGGATCCTGGACGAGGCCCAGGGCCATATCGGTACGTTGACGGTGGTCGTGAACGAGCCGGGCGTGGACGTGCTCGTGGACGGCAAGCTCGTCGGGCCGTCGCCGCTCGTGGATCCGGTGTTCGTGGATCCGGGGACGCGGCTCGTGGAAGTGCAGCGGGGAAAGGGGGGGACGTCGCAAACGGTGGAGGTGAGCGCGGGGAGCACGGTGACGGTGCGGCTCGCGTTGACGGAGGCGAG
>JANMGF010000640.1:0-3359 GCA_031374535.1 Polyangium sp. (in: bacteria) | reverse complement strand
CCTCGCCGACATGGGCTCGCTCCAGGACATGAACCACGTCGAGCTCATGCGCCCGATCACGAAGTGGAGCGTCGCCGTCCCCTCCGTAGACCGCCTCGCCGAGTACATCGACGCCGCTTTCCGCATCGCGCAAGGCAACGTCCCCGGCCCCGTCTTCCTCGAGATGCCGCTCGATATCCTCATGAACTTCGGCGACGACGCCCCGCCCGCGACCGCGCCCTTCGACGAGCCCCCGCGCCCCGGCGGCAATCCCCACGCAATCGCGCGCGCCGCCGCCATGCTCCGCGAGGCCGAGCGGCCCATGTTCATCGTCGGCACGCAGCTCCGCTGGTCGCCGCGCAAAGAGGCCCTCCGCGCCTTCGCCGACGCCGTCGATGCCCCGTATTTCCTGAATGGCATGGCCCGCGGCGGCCTGCCCCACGCCCACCCGAACTTCTTCGCCCGCTCGCGCCGCGTCGCGCTCGGACAAACCGACCTCTGCGTGGTCCTCGGCACGCCCTTCGATTTCCGCCTCGAATACGGCCGCGCCATCAACCCGAGCGCCCGCGTCATCCAGATCGACCTCGACGGCAACGAGATCGGCCGCAATCGGAAGGTCGATGTCGCCATTCACGGCGACAGCGGCATCGTGCTCGAGCAGCTCCTCGCCGAGGTGAAGGAAAAACGCGCGCCCGCCTGGATCGCCGCGATGCGCGCGGCCGAGGACAAGTCCCGCGCCAAGATGCAGCCCGAGATCGACGCCATGACCGATCCGCCGAACCCCTTGCGTGTTTGCGACGAGATCGGCAAGCGCCTCGGCCGGGAGGACATCGTCATCGGCGACGGCGGTGATTTCGTGGCCACCGCGGCGAACGTGATCAAGCTCGAATGGCCGCAGCTCTGGATGGATCCCGGCCCGCTCGGGACGCTCGGCGTGGGCCCAGGTTATGCGATGGCCGCCAAGCTCGCCCGCCCGGGCGCGCGTGTCGTGCTCATGTACGGCGACGGCTCGTTCGGCTTCCACGCGGCCGAGTTCGAGGCGCTCGCGCGGCAAGGCATCCCCGTCATCAGCGTCATCGGCAACGACGCCGCGTGGATGCAGATCCGCCGCGGCCAGGTCGATCTTTACGGCGAACAGCGCTCTCCGGCCACGGCGCTCGAATACACGCGGTACGAGAAGGTCGTCGAGGCGCTCGGCGGCGTCGGGTACTGGGTCGAACGGACGGAAGACCTCGCCCCCGCCCTCGACGCGGCATTCGCGGCGGACAAACCGTCCTGCGTGAACGTGAAGATCGCCCGGAGCGACTTCCGCAAGGGCGCGATCAGCGTGTAGCGGGGCGCTTCGTGGAGCTTCGTTTCTGCAATCCCGAGCTCACGAGCCTCGATGATCTCGACACCGAGATCCTCGCGTGCACCGTATGGTCGGACGCGCGTCCGGTGCACGGCGTCTTTGGTCTTTGCGACTGGCGCCTCGCCGGGCATCTGTCCGCGCTCATCCGCAGCGGTTTTCTGACGGGCAAGCTCGGCGAGGTGATGATGGTGCCGGGCAAACCCCGCCTCACCTTCGACAAACTCCTCTTTTTCGGGGCGGGCCCGCGGGAGGGGTTTGGCGAGGACGCCTTCCGCCGCGTCGTGCAACACATGCTCGACAGGATGGAGGGCCTCTGCGCGCGCGCCGCCGTCGTCGAATTGCCTGGCCGCCCGGACGGCCTGATCTCCGCCGAACGATCGGCCGACATCCTCCTCGCCAGCGCGGGCCGCAAACGCGAGCACGACGTATGGACGCTCGTCGAGGGCACGGACGGCAAGCAACGGATCACGCAACACATGATCGAGGAGCGGAGGCGGGTGCGGCGCGTCCTCTGAGGGGGATCCTCACGGAGCCAGACAAATCCCTGGCCGCTCCGTATTGCAGATCCTCCCCTCGACCTTCGGCGCGAGTGGTTTGCCCTGCTTTTGCAGCGCCGAAAGCGCGTCCAGCACGACCTGCTTCAGATCCGGCCCCTTCTCCAGCACCATCGACGGCGTCAGCATCGTGTACCCGTCCTGATTGTCTTTCGGATCCGGCTTGACCAGGAAGTCGATCGTCACTGCGTAGATCACGTCCTTCGGCTGCACCTCCCGAGGTTTTCCGTCGAGCAACGTGAGCCGCGAGGCCGTCTTTTCCTTCGGATCGTGCGCGAAGGCAAACCCTCCAATCTGGAGGAAATGCCCTTCCCCCGTCCAGTTCTCGATGCTGCGGTTCACGACCTTCTGCAAGATGTCCCCCGTGATCTCGATGAGCCGCAATTCCGCCGAATAAGCGAAAATTTCCTCGACGTGCCGCCGCGTGATCGCCTCGCCTTTCGGTAGATTCAGGTTGAGCCGGAGCGATCCGCTGTTCACGAAGGCCACCTGGGGGCGCTTCTTCGCGCTGGGGAAGGCGCCGAGCGCCAGGTCCAGGATCCAGTTTCCCACGTTCGTCTCGAAGCGGCGAATGTCGAGCTCCTCGGCGACGAGCTCCTCGCCCGCCGTGCCGAGCTTTTCGGCGAGGCACCGCGAGCCGGGAGGTAATTTCAGTTTTTGTGTGCAGAATTCCTCCTCGTGTCTCCGGATCGTGTCGTCGACCCACGTTTTCAGCTCGGGCTCCTCGGCCACGGAAGGGCTCGCGAGCGGGACCCATTCGTGGATGATGTGGAGCGCGCCATTCGAACGATCGATCCGCAGCACGTTCGCGCTCGTCGCCTCCGCGTCGGCCTTGTAAATGCGGCGCCCCTTCTCCTCGTCTTTCTGTTTCTGGTGCTCGTGCCCGCCGAGGATGACATCCGGCCCCTCGGCGCCGAGCTTTTCGAGCAACGCCCGATCCGTGGTCATCGAGAGGTGCGTGAGCCCGACGACCACGTCCGCGCCCTCTTTTCGTAGCGCGGCCGTCTGGGCGCGCGCGGCCTCGATGGGGTCGTGGATGGTCGCGACATACGGTGCGTTTGCGCCGATGGTCACGCCGAAGATCCCGACCCGCAAAGGCCCGCACGGTACGATCGTCCGCGGTAAAACCTTTCCCTCGGGCAGGGGCACCAGGGGTTTGCCCTCTTCGTCGACCTTGAAATGCACGTTGCTCGAGAGCCAGCGGAACGGCGACTCCGCGACCCGCGCCGCGAGGACGGCGGGATCCTCCTTATCGAATTCGTGATTGCCGAACGCCACGAAGAGCCGCCCGTCGAAGCCCTCCCCGCCGTCGAGGCGGCCCACCGCGTCGATCATCTGCTTGCCCAGGTACATGCGGCTCAAAAGGGACGGAAACAGCATGTCGCCCGCGTGCAAGACGACGAGATCGGGGTGCTTTTTCTCGAGCTCCTTGCGGAGCGAACGCACGCGCGCCATCCCGCCTTTGCCGCCTGGGA
>JANMGF010001677.1:0-3882 GCA_031374535.1 Polyangium sp. (in: bacteria) | reverse complement strand
GGTGCGGTAGGCCCGCAGGGCATCCAGGGTCCGGTAGGGCCAACGGGCGCGACGGGCGCGGTGGGGCCGCAAGGCCCGCAGGGCATCCAGGGTCCGGTAGGGCCAACGGGCGCGACGGGCGCGGTGGGGCCGCAAGGTCCGCAGGGCATCCAGGGTCCGGTAGGGCCAACGGGCGCGACGGGCGCGATGGGGCCGCAAGGCATCCAGGGCGTGCAGGGTCCGGTCGGTCCGCAGGGTCCCCAGGGCGCGCAAGGTCCCCAAGGCCCGCAAGGCCCGGCCGGGTCCGCGAACATCAACGGCACGACGAACTTCATCGTCAAGTTCACGAGCGCCACGACGGGCGGCAACTCGCTCCTGTTCGACAACGGCACCGGCGTTGGTCTCGGCACCACGGCCCCGGCCTCCCCGTTCCACGCCACCTCGGCGAGCAACGTCCGGACGATGCTCTCCGAGAACACCAACACCGCCGGCACGGCCCTCGTCGCTCGCAACACGGCGGCGGCCAGCAACGGCGGCGGCGCGGGCTTGATCGGCGTGACGCTCCAGAGCGGCCTCGCGGGCGTGTACGGCCAGAACAACAACACGAACGGCACGGCCGTGCACGGCGCGGGCAACAACGTCGGCGGCTTCATCCTGGTCGCAGGCTCCGGCGGCGCGTTCACCGGCCAGGTGACCGGGACCTACGCGAGGTCCCTCACCGCAGGCGTCTCCCAGGCCGAATACACCGACAACTTCGGCGACATCGTCCGGGTCAATTACTGGGACGGCTTCTCGCAATTCAAGATCAACGGCGTCGGCGTGGTGTCGACCATCGTCGCCGATCCGACCGACGCGGCCGGAGAGCGGTACGTGACCCTGTATGCCCCCGAGGCCCCGGAGGCCTTGTTCGAGGATTACGGCGAGGCCAAGCTCCAGCACGGGTTTGCCCACGTCGAGCTCGATCCTATTTTCGCGGGAAACGTCGACGTCGACCGGCACCCGCTGCGCGTGTTCATCCAGCTCGAGGAAAACGAGCGCACGCGTGGGGTGGTCGTGAAAAACAAGACCGCGACGGGCTTCGACGTGGTGGAGCTCGACGGCGGGACGTCCGACATGCCGTTCCAGTGGCACGTGGTCTGCAATCGCGCCGATGAGCGGAGGCCCAACGGGCGCGTTTCGCGGTATGCCGACCTGCGCTTCGGGGTCGTGAAGGAAGATCAGGCGTCGAGGCCTGCGACGGTCGATCGGGAGATCGCGCCGGCGACGAGCACGGCCGCGGATCCGTCGCTCGCCTGGCTCGAGGCGCTCATGCCGCTCATGCGCGCTTCGCGCTGACGTTTACTGCGGGTTCGTGGCGCCGGACAGACCGCCGTTCATGCGGTTGTCCGGCGACTGCGTGACGCTCTGGGGCGTGGGTTGCCCCATCGTGTGGACGAGCTTGTACTTGCCGTTCCGCGCGACGTTGCCGCCGCTGACGAGGTCCGTCGCGTTCTGGCCCTTCACCACCTCGGGCGGCCTGTCGGGTGGCTTGTTCTCGACGAGGACGAGCCCGCCCGCATCGCAGCCGCTCACGCCCATCACGGCCAGCGCCGCGCCGCCGATGAGGGCCAGCGTTCGCACCGAAAAACGCGCGTGGAGGGCCATGCGTTGATTCTAGAGCCGCCCGCAGGCCGGGTTCAAGGCTCCTTTTTCTTGATGATCATGAACTGGACGCGGCGGTTCTGCTGCCGGCCTTGCTTCGAGTCGTTCGAGGCGACGGGCGCGCCCGCGCCATACCCCTTGGCGACGAGCTTCTCGGGCGGGATGCCCCGCTTGACGAGCCACGCGCGCACCGACGCGGCCCGGCTGTCCGAGAGCTCCTGGTTGATGCCTTCCGGGCCCATGTTGTCGGCGTGGCCCTGGATCTCGATGAGCTCGATCTCGGGGTGCGAGACGATGGCGTCGCGGACCTCGGTCAAGAGGTCGTCCGAGACCGGATCCACCGTCTGGTACAGGCTCGATTGCCCGAAGCGGAAACGCACCTGGCGCAGGATGACGATCTCCGTCCTGGTGACGGCGACCTGCGGGCAGCCGTTTTGCTTGGGATCCTCGTCGGGTTTGCCAGGTTCGTCCGGGCATGCGTCGGTTTTGTCGGGGATCGCGTCGGCGTCGCGATCGGGCTCGGGCGCGGGGGCGGGCTCGGGGGGAGCGGCGTTTTTGCTCTGCTCGTCGCGTCTCGGGTCGGGATCCTTGGGGCAGCCGTTTTTCCTGGGGTCGTCGCTCTTCGGGCCCTTCACCTGGGGACAGGCGTCGGGTTTGTCGGAGATGCCGTCGCCGTCGGTGTCCTTGTCCTTGGCCTTGGCGGGCGGGGACGAGGCGAGGGGCTCGTACCCGATGCTGCCGACCGCGAAAAAGACGGGCGTTCCATACCCCTGCGTGAGGCCGGGGCCGGCCGCGGCGCCGACGACCAGGAAGGGCAACGGGCGCAGCTTGGCGCCGAGGAGGAGCTCGGCGGAGACCGGCGATGCGGTTTCGATCCGCGTGGTGTCCGTGTCGACGAGGATCTCGTTCGAGAAGGGCGTCGAGAGCGTGAGCTCGGGGCCGAGCTGGAGGAAGTCCTTGCCGAAGACGACGGCCGCGCCGGCGCGAGCGTCGAAGGTGTGGGGGCGGGCCGAGGCGCGCAGCGTGGTGCCCACGGAGACGGCGTAGAGGAGCCGATCGACGCGGCCACCCATCACGAGCTGGGGTTCGCCGCGGACCGCGCCATCGGCCGCGTAGGAGCCGTCCGGGCCGGTGGGCGCGTAGAGGTACCCGTTGAGGCCGACCTGGAACGCGCCGCGCTCCTCGCCGAAGAGCCGCACGCGCGCGCCGAGTCGAAGGTCGCCGACCTCGGCCGATTGCGGCGAGGCGAACGAGACGCCCGCCACGGTGGGGTTGTCTCCGCCTTGCGCGAGCGCGAAGGGCATGTCGAGCGAGACGAGCAGCCGATCCCAGAGCGCGAGCGAGGCGTTGAGGTGGAGGTAGGTTTGCTGGGAGACGATGGCGGAGCGGGTCCCGTTTTCCTCGACGGAGAGTGGGAGCAAACCGAAGTCGACGACGGCTTTGGCGCGCGGCACGAGGTGGCCGGAGACGCCCGGGGAAGCCACGCCGAACAGGGCATCTCCCGCGACGGAGGGCTGGAACCGCTCGAGGGCGCCGGTGGTCGCCGCCTGCTGTGCGAGCGTGGGTCGCGCGAGCAGGAGGACCGCGGCCGCGGCCAGGAGTGACCGGGTCCGCCCCAGGCAAACGAGGCGCATGGATGTCAGAAAACCCTGTCCAAGCGGCAACTGTCAAGCCGCGTGGAGCTTCCGCGGGGAGGGCCCGGCGGAGTACAACGGGGACGATGGATCCCCGAATCGCCGCGCGCGCCGCGGCGTGCAAAGCCTCCACGCGGATCCTGGGCCTCGTGGCGGCGCTCGCCGCGGGTTGTGAGGGGCCCTCGGACCTGACGAACACGCACCTCGGTCGGGGCGATCGGGCGCTCGCGGAGGGGCAGTACGGGGAGGCGCTGTCGGCGTACGCGCACGCGCACGAGCTCGCGCCGCGGGACCCGCGCGTGCAACGAGCGCAGATGCGGGCGCGGGTGCTCCTGATGGCCGAGTTTCCAGCGCGGGTGGCGGCGGATGCGCTTCCGGACGTGGCGTACGAGGCGGCGTTCTTGCGGGGGAAGGACAAGGACATGGAAGGGGCGAGCCTGGCGGCGCTGGGGAACGTCCTTTCACGCCGTGGCGACCTGGAAGGGGCGCGGGTGAAGCTCGCGGAGGCGGTGGCGGCCGATCCGCGGTCGTACGTGGCGCACGCGGCCCTCGGGGCGTTGTTGCTCGGCCGGCCGGAGGGCGCGGCGGAGGCCAAGGTGGCCTTGGAGAAGGCGCTCGTGTTGCGGCC
>JANMGF010001673.1:0-1905 GCA_031374535.1 Polyangium sp. (in: bacteria) | reverse complement strand
GAAACCACACCTGCCATGAAGAAGCCCCGACGCCGCCGCTTCTCGATGATCCGTGACTTTCAAGTCGCGGATTTCTTGACCCTCGGCAATGGCTTCGCCGGCACCGGGTCGATGCTGGCGACGATGAAGTACGTGGCTTCGGGCGACGTCGACTTCCTCCGCCTCGCCTTCGGTCTCCTGCCGGTCGCGCTGTTCTGCGATTTCCTCGACGGCCGCGTGGCGCGGGCCCGAAGCGAGGTGTCGATGCTCGGGCAGGAGCTCGACTCGCTCGCGGATCTCGTGTCGTTCGGCGTGGCCCCGGCCGCGCTCGCGTTCGGGCTCGGGATGCGCGGGGGCTGGGACGCGATCGCGCTCGTGTATTTCGTGGCGTGCGGGATCAGCAGGCTCGCGCGGTACAACGCGACGGCAGCAGAGCTCGCGGGCGAGGGCGGCCGGGTGAAGTATTACGAGGGGACGCCCATCCCGACGAGCCTCGCGCTCGTGGCGCTTTTCGGCGTGCTCTCGGCGCTCGGGCGCATCGGCGACTCCCTGCCCGGTGGGAGCGTGAGGCTCGGGCCCTGGGATCTGCATCCGCTCGTTCTGGTCTTCGTGGTGAGTGGCAGCGCGATGATATCGAAGACGCTGCATATACCCAAACCCTGAACCCCTGATCCCCCGAACGCAGTCCACGCTCGGGGGCTTCGCTCGGGCATGCCGAGCTACGCCCCCGAACCCCTGTTCAGGGCCAAATTTTTCGCTCCGAATTTGCGTGGTAGACGTTCCGGACTTTCTCGATCGAAAGTTTGCCGGGACCGATCGCCCATTGTAGTTGCTCGGGTATCCACATGCTCGAGCGCGCACTTCGACCGCTCCCCACTCCTTCCGCCGTTCCCCTTCCGTCCGGCCGCCCCGGGCCCCTCAAGGCCCGTGGAAAGCCGCGTCCGGACATTCGTGAAATCGAGCCGGGGACGGCAAAACCGTTCATCAAGTGGGTGGGCGGAAAACGGCAGCTCCTCCACGAGCTCGAGCCGCGCATTCCGTCAAGATTCAATACCTACCACGAGCCCTTCGTCGGGGGCGGCGCGCTTTTCTTCCATCTCATGCCCGAGCGCGCGGAGCTCAGCGATACGAACGCGCGGCTCGTGCGCACGTACATCGGCGTGCGTGACGCCGTCGAGGACGTGATTGGTCTGCTCTCGTCCTATCCGCACGACCGCGACTTCTTCATGAAGCTACGCGCGTCCGACGTGGACACGAAGAGCGACGTGGAAGTGGCCGCCTGGTTCATCTACCTGAACCGCACGGGGTTCAACGGCCTTTATCGCGTGAACCGGAGTAACCAGTACAACGTGCCGTTCGGCGATTACCAGAACCCCACGATCTGCGACGCGGAGAACCTCCGCGCCTGCTCGCGGGCGCTCGCGCACGCCTCGATCAAGCACGCTTCGTTCGAGGACGTCGCGGCGCGGGCGCGGGCAGGGGACTTCGTGTATTTCGATCCGCCCTACGTGCCGCTCTCGGCTTCCTCGAGCTTCACGTCGTACACGAGCGGCGGGTTCGGTATGCTCGAGCAGCAAAGGCTCCGGGACGTGGCGCGCGAGCTCAAGGAGCGCGGCGTGCGTGTGCTCCTTTCGAACTCCTCGGCGCCCGAGGTGTACTCGCTCTACGGGGACGGATTCGAGCTGGCCGCCGTGGGCGCATCGCGGGCCATCAACTGCAAGGGCACGGGGCGCGGACGGATTCAGGAGCTCATCATTCGCTGAAACGGCTGGGCGCGGCGATTCCGAGGGCTCCCGGTCCGGGATGGGAGCCCGATGAAACCCCCATGCGCGCTTCGTTGCCGCACCGACAAGGTGGTCTCGTGTTGTCCGAGTCCGCGTGGGAAACGATCGAAGCGCTCCGGACCGGCGAGCCGGTGACCGAGGA
>JANMGF010001670.1:0-5679 GCA_031374535.1 Polyangium sp. (in: bacteria) | reverse complement strand
CGTCGAGCTTCTTGTCGAAGCAGCGATGCATCTGCCGGACGATGTCCAGGACCAGCGCGATGGCCGACCGGTAGCCGTCGCTGAGGCTTCGGATAGGGCGAGGTAGACCGCCCTGCGCGACCTGAAACTCTCTTCGCTCGTTGAGGCCCACGACGGATGCGTCCTTGGGCAGGAGGTCGTTGTTCAGCAGCGCCAGGACGTGTTCGTAAAGATCCCGCAGCCTGGCCCCGTCCTCGCGAAACTGTGTGGCTTTGGCGGCGTCCCCCTTGGCCTCCAGCAAGTCCGCGTGATGCTCGAAGTTCAATGAATCCGCGTGGATTTCCTTGAGCCAGTGGATGGACTCCGCCAGCGTCGCGTCCTCGTCGAACAGGCTCTTGAGCCGTGCCTCCATGGGCGGGCCAGGCTCCTCGAAGTCGTCGCGGAAGCCCAGCCGCCGGAGGGGTCCATAGCCGGCCATGAACCAGCGTGACGCGTTCGGGTCCCAGGGGCCGAGGAGGGGAAATTCGTCGCTGCTGTGGAGATCCGGCTCGGGCCCGGACGAATTCGTCCGCCAGACGAGGCAAAACTCCGGGTCGACTCCAGGATCCTCGGAAGAAAGCACGTTCACCCGAGCGACGGCCTCCTCACTTCCTGCCTGAATCCAGTCGGCGAAGCTCGACTCGAGCTTGTCCGCGACACGGGGCCCTGCCGCTGCGAGCGCGATGGCCTTGAGCAACGTCGACTTCCCGGTCCCGTTCCTTCCGGCCAGCACCGTCCACCCGGCCAGCGACCCATCCGGTCGTGTCAGGTCTAGCTCGACCCGGTCGAAGCAACGGATGTTCTCGATGAGGATCTTACGAATGTGCATGGGTCCGCTCGCCGTCGGGCAGCCGCCCTTGTCGTCATGGGCCTCGGCGCGGCTGGTACTAGCAACATCGACCTGCCTCTTCGTGTCAACCCCCTCAAGGCCACCCCGTCACCCCCCGGATCCCCTGCCCGAGGAGCGAGCTCACCGCATTCGCGGCCATCGCCCACCCGAACGCCTTCCGCCCCGGCACCCCCATCTTCCAGAAGTACCCCGCCTCCACGAGCACCGCGAACCCCTCCGCGAGCACCCCGTACCCCAGGTAGTACCCGAGCTCCCCCAGCATGAACCGCCCGTCCTCTCGTATCGCCGCCACGTAGATCGTCCTCCACACCGAAGGCATCACGAACCACACCACCGGGTGCGTGATCACGCTCGCCCCGAACGCGACGCGCGGGCGCACGCCTACGGCACGTACGTAGATCGGCACCTCGATCGCCTGCGTCAGGACGAACGCCACCACGTACCGGGCGAAGGGCTCCCCGAACGACATCCCGTCAGGCAGACGCCGGCGACGGGGAGAAGGCGCGGCGGCCCTCGGCCCAGAGGAGCGCGCCCGCGGCGAGCTCGAGGTGGCCGTGGAAAAAGGCGAGGCGAAGGTAGCCGTCACGCGCCACGCCGGGGCCAAAGAAGGCCCAGCCGATGAGCGCGAGCGCGCCTACCACCGAGAGCCAGAGGATCCACCCGCCGATGTCCCCGGAGAGCGCGCGGAAGCTCTGCCGGTACGAGCGGGGTGTCTTGCTCGGACGATCGTCCTCGGGCATGAGCCGGAGCCACACCACGTAGTGCGTCGCCTGCGCGAACGCGTAGAGCACGACGAGACGCTCCGCGAGGGGGCCCGTCTGCGTGGGGCTCAAGGTCCACGTCAGATACCGCATCCCGAGCCCGGTCCACGGCGCCTCCGCGCCCCCGCTCCACGCGAGCAAGGGCGCCGCCGCGCCGAGCAGAAGCGCCGCCGCGCCCGCCGCGAAGAGCGCGATCGGGACGAGGTGCAGGCGCGTCTGCCGCGGCCGCCACGCCCACCAGATCACGACGGCCACGAGGTTGTGCAGGTGCGCGAAGGCGAGATCCGCCGCGTACCCCACGCGTAACGCCACCACGAAAAGCACGCCGACGACCGAGAGGCCGAGGAGCCGCCGCGGCCACGACGTACGCGCCACCAAGAGCGCGAGCGCCGCGCCGACGAGGCCACCCCGCACCCCGAACCCGAGGCCCGCGGCGAGGATGCCCGCCCCGATCGCCGCGAGCACGAGCGGACGCCGATGCAGCCCCGGGCGCGCCACGAGGTAACGCACGTCCGCGAGCACGTGCGGGATGCCCCAGACGAGAGGGCCGAGCACGAGCATCGCCACCGGCCACGTCGAGGCGAGGAAAAACGCGGTGACGATCAGCGCGGAGCCGAGGACGGAGACACGCCGCTCGCGATCGGTGAGCCACGTCCGCGAGAGGAAGGGACCGAGGAGGCGCAGGCCGAGGCGGCGCAGGTGATCGAGCCCCGCGAGAGGGGCGTCGAGCGGCGGCGCCGGGATCGCGGCGACGGACCCGACGAACCTGCGCAGACGCCCTTCCATGCGAGACCTCGGCGTTCCTTCAGATGGGCCGCGCGTCGCGCGGGGTGGGGAGCGCGGGCCTCTGGCTCATCGAACCGTCCTCGCCGGCGTCGGCGGGCGGCGGCGGCTCGGGCGGCGGTCCGTCGTTGCCGAGGCACATGTCACGCGCGCCGAACCCGGCGCCCACGACGGCGAAAAAACTCAAGCGTGATGCGATCCTCAAGAAAGCTTTCATGCGGAGATCCCCTCGACGGGCCAAGCAAGGACGGGTGCGCGGGCCCAGGCTGCACCGCCTCCCCTTATAAACGATTTCACGCGCGTCCCACCGACGAACCGGTGCTCCGCCATCGTTGTTCTAGGCTCGCGGGGGCGGTGGGCGTAACCTGCCGCGAGCGAACCCGCCCATGAAAGCTGGCACCAGGATCGGTGGCAAGTACCGCCTCGTGCGTCCTCTCGGGGAGGGGGGGATGGGCGTCGTATGGGCTGCAATCAATGAGCTCACCGAGCGCGAGGTCGCGCTGAAGCTCATCCGCGGCGTCGACACCACCGAGGAGTCACGCCTCCGCCTCCTCCGCGAGGCCCGCGCCTGCGGGCGCATCGTCCATCGCAACGTCGTCGAGATCTACGACGTCGGACAAACCGACGCGGGCGATCCGTTCCTCGTGATGGCGATGCTGAGCGGCGAGACCGTCGGCGAGAAGCTCCAGCGCGAGCGCAAGATCACCCCGGCCATCGCCCTCCGCATCGCCGCCGAGACGGCGCGGGGCCTCGGGGCAGCACACGCGGCGCGCGTCATCCACCGGGACCTCAAGCCCTCGAACCTCTTCCTGCACGAGGAGCCGGGCTCGGATGCCCCCGTGCTCAAGATCCTCGACTTCGGCGTCAGCAAGACCCTCCAGCAAGGCTCGGACTTCACGGCCACGGGCAAGACCATGGGCTCGCCCGCGTACATGAGCCCCGAGCAGGTGCGTGGCCTCAAGACCGTCGACCATCGCACCGACCTCTGGTCCGTCGGCGTCGTGCTCGCCGAGCTCCTGAGCGGCCGCCGCGTCTTCCAGGGCCTCACCCCGTACGGCGCCGCGGCCGAGGTGCTCTCGGGCCGGATCCGCGGTTTGTCCGATCTCATGCCCGACGCCGATCCCCGCATCGCCGCCGTCGTGGACCGTTGCCTCCAGCGCGACGTCGACAAGCGCTTCGCGTCCGCCGACGAGCTGCTCGCGTCCCTCACGCCGCTGCTCGGCGACGACCGGCCAGGGCTCTTGCCGGCCGCGGCGGTGAAGGTGAAGCCCAGGTCGATCGCGCTGCTGCCCCCGCCTTTGCCGGTGATCATGTCGACGGACACCGGCGCCGAGGAGGTGACGCCGACGGAGTTCGCGCCGCCGCCGCAGATCGACGACACGTCGGCGTACGCGGTGCCGCTCGACATGCGCGACACCGTGCGGCCGAAGCCGAGGAGCGTGCCGCCGGCCGGTCTCCACGGGCTGCCGGTGGTCGGGCGCGACTCGGCGCCGCCGGACGAGGCGGATCTGACGCGCGCCGAAGCGATGCCGGCCGGGAGCGTGGAGGGAAACGAGGACGAAGGGCCCCCGTCCTCCGTCGCGTCCCACGTGGTGCTCTGGGACGACTACGTCCGCAGCAAGGCCGAAAACACCGACGCGACGCCGTCCGGCGGATCCCTCGATGCGGCCTTGGGCGCCCGAGCGGGAGCGAAGCCGAAGGATCGCCGCGTGGTGTACGCCGCCGTGATCCTCGTGTTCGTCGCGCTCGCGGCCGGCGCGGCCGTGCTCCTCGTGCGGTAGGCGAACGCCCGTTCGTTGGAGCTCGAACGATACCGGCTAGCTCGCGCAGCTCGGGCAACGTTGTCGAACGAGGTCTCCCGCCCTGCGCAGGCGATCCTTCGCGCTCGCGCAGCGGACGTTGTCCTCGCCCGAGAGGTCGCAGAGATGCGAGGCGGCGCGGTCCATCGAGCCGAGGGCGCGGCACGCCGTCGCGCAGGGGTCCGGGGAGCTTTGCGCAGAATCCGCGGTCGAAGCCCCGGCCTCGGCGCGTTTGGCCTCGGTCTCGGTGGCCGTCCGGGCCTCGGTCGGGGCCGGAGCCACCATCGGGTAGGGGGGCGGCGGGGGCGTGGCGTAGGCCCCCTGCTGCAACGCGCCCGGCTGCTGTCCCGCGCCGGAGGGCGACTGCGCGGGCGAACCGTCCGTATCGGCGGGGCGGATCCCCAGCGCGTATTTCATCTCCCGCTCGGCCTGGTCGAACGCGAGGGCTGGATCCTGCGGCTCTCCGGGGGGCGGCGACATGCCTCCCTCTTGCGGGTGGTGCATGCCGCCGCCGCAGCCGAGGGCGATGAGGGGCGCGGCGATCGAGGCCAGAGCAAGAGCGACAATCCGCGTGGCGCGGCTCGGATGGCGTTTCATGCGGTCTCCACGGTGGACGTTCGGCGCGCTTTATCCGGCTCACCGGCTTTGCGGGGGCCAGCGGGGGAACGGGCGAGCCGCGCGGGGCTTACAGGTCACATCGCGCTCTTGGCGCCGGTCTCGTGTTTCTCGAGCAGCTCCTGGACGACGGGCTTTCCGTTCAGCGTGCCCTCGGACCGGACGAACCCGGTGATGGGCACGGCGGGGTGACGAAAGGTCTTCGCCAACGTCACCAGACCCAGCGTGGTGCGCTCGACGTTCTGCACGAAGCAGCCCTTGAACGCGCCCGCCGAGACCGTCATGTCGGCGCGCTCGGCCTTGTCGAAGTCCGGCTGCCCGAGGATCCCGGCGTACCCCTCGACGGTATCGAAGGCCATGGCCACCATCGGCCCTGCGAGCTCCTGCACGGGCGCGTCGCCGGCCTTCACGCGGAGCTTGCGGATCGCGCTCTTGTCGAAGCGCCTCCGCGAACGCTCCTCCATCAAGAACTGGAGGACCGAGGTGCCGGTCGGGTTGTTCGTCTCGATTTCGTACAAGAACGCCTCGCCCTCCTTGCCCACGATACGGACGAAGACCTGCGAAGGCGGCTCGCCCTTCGGCTCCACCGACAGGCGGATCCACTGCCCCACGGCGAGCGGTTTCAGCTCGAAGGCCGCGGGGGCGGGGAACTCTTCGACGGGGCGCGCGGGCCTTTTCCCCTTGGGTTTCCCGTCCGGGGCCGTCGCCTCGGGGGCGGCGTTCGTGGCGGTCGGGGCCGGGTCCGGGGCCTTGTTCTCCTGCTTGCCCTGGCATCCGAGGGCGACGAGGGCGAAGAGCCACGAGAATCGGCGTTGCGGGGTCCGCGTCATCGAGAGGAAGGCTGCCGTCCACG
>JANMGF010001654.1:0-1360 GCA_031374535.1 Polyangium sp. (in: bacteria) | reverse complement strand
CCGAACGGCGCGGCGATCGGACCCGACGCGACGCCGAAGGTGTCGACCGCGATCGGCGCGGCGCACGTCATGTCGCCCTCGGGCAAGAGCCGCGGCATGGACTCTTCCGTGCCGCAGGCGTCCGCCGCGTAGAGCGCGTTCGTCTTCGTCGCGTCGTCATTCACGAGCGAGAGCCCCGAGTAGATCAGCCGCCCGAGCGCGCCGGTCGCGCCCACGCCCACGCCTGCGAAGAACCCGTTCACCGGGTAACGCGCCGCGACGGCCTGGCCGTCGACGAGGACGATCTCGCCCGTGAGATCGGAGTTCGTGTACGAGAGGACGGTCCACCCGAAGAACGGCAGATCGATCGCTTGACCACCAAGGAACGCCATCGCCGGGATCTTCGCGTCGACGTCCGTCGCGGCGATCGTGAGCTTGCCCGTCGTGCCCGAAGGCGCCGTGAGCCTCTCGATCGTGACCGCTCCCGGCGCGGGTGCGGGGCTCACCGCGACCGGACCTCCGTGGCTCCCCCACGTCGAAGGCGAGCCCACGACCGTGTCGGCCTCGTAGAGCGCCACGACGCAGAACCCCGCGTCCTTCACCGTGAAGAGATCCGCGTACGTCGAGGGATCGAGGCAACCGTTTCCACCGCCGGCTCCGCCGCCACCCCCCGCGCCGCCGGTGCCGCTCGATGTCGGGGTTCCGTTCGTCGTGTCGTCGCCGCAGGCCACCAAGGCCAAGCCCGCGCCGAGCGCCAGGCCAAGCGCGATCCGCGCGCGCGACTGTCGTTTTGATTTGTCGTTCATCTTGCTCTCCGCTTCGGGCGTCACACCCGCGCCCTCGGGTCGTGGAGAAAGTCGTGGAGAAAGTCGTGGAGGGAGTCGTGGACGGGATCGGACGATCCCGCTTGAAGCGGTGCCGGCGTGAACATGGACGGAGAGACACGAAGCGAAGGCCCCCCCGCCGCATACTCCACCCCGGAGACCGCGGTCGGGCCTCGATGCAGCAGGTTTCCTGGCTCCCGGATCGTCCTCGGGCGGACCTTCCCGCGCTTCGGATCGTCTCTGGCTCGCACCCGAGAAAAATCCTGCCGCGCAGTGGCTCTTCCGCCTTCGTCCCCGGATACAGTGGCGGGGGCCGCGCCGGCATCGAACCGGCTTCCCTGTTGTCCGGCGCGCGCGCCCGGTGAGCTTTTGCTCTCCGTACGTGCGCGCCCACTGCTCGAGATCGACGGGCCCCTTGGCCCGCAGGGGGCGGCGTAGGCCATCCGCGTGCGTGCCGTCAATGAGGTTCATCGACCGGAGCGCTCGGTCCCTCGAGGCTTTCGGAAACGGTGGGGGGGCGAACCACGAACGGGGACACAAACAAAATTGAAAGGGGC
>JANMGF010001614.1:0-3149 GCA_031374535.1 Polyangium sp. (in: bacteria) | reverse complement strand
GATGAGTAGCTCCATCTTCTCTCGCGTGGCCGCGAAGGGCTTGTCAGGGATGACGGCGCGTGCTTCCATCGTCGGGGGGCCTTTGTGGAGGGTAACGTTTGTCGCAGAACATACCTACCACGGGGGCCCCCTCTCGTCACGCCACCCAGGGGGTCAAGTCGGCGGAACGATTGGGGTTGTGCGTCGTCCAGAAGGATCCGCACCCAAATCGATCTGACACACCAGAACAGCGAGCAGCAACTCGGCCACATAACGGGCCCACGAACTAGCACCGACGAACCCGTGATGGTCACAATCAGCAACGCTCAACGACTATCGCTTGCGATTTTTCGGTGCGAGGTCTATTCTTCAAATACATTCTACTCGGGTCTGCCTAGCAACTACAGAAAGCTTCGATTTGTCGCTCCTGCGTTTGAATGGACGATGGATCAGCCGCCGAACGAAATGCCGAAGGGGTTGCCGGTGTCCTTGAGAGGCTCCATCAAGTTTCCCCCGCTCTCCGACCTTGATCGAGTCGTATCACTTGCTGAGTTGATGAAGGTTAGTCGTGTACTCCGTCACCTGTTGGATGCGCCCAGGAGCGGCCTACGAATAGAACTCCGGTGCGGGACCGCTTCATGGACGCTCCCTGAGACGATCAGCCAGACCATTCCGAGCGATGCTGAAATATTGGCCGATCTTCTCGAAAAAACCTTCGCCATTACTAACGACTTCGGCCTTGATCTTGACATTCCAGTCACAACCAGTGCAATCGTAAATCAACAAGAACATGTCCACTTTATGTGGAAAGCCTTGCAGCGACCGCGAGGCCTTGCCACTCAGATACCATTCTCATCGGGCGATCGAGACTTAACGGGCTTAAAAGGAGCTATTGTGGTCCCTACTTCTATCGTTCTCGGAGAGCAGCGCCTTCTTGCAGTATTTGCTATTTCTGGGCCCGTGCGAAGACTGTCTCCCACAGAAGGCGAAGGTATGGGAGTTGAAATTTTTGATAGTGAGTTTCAAATCCTTTGGAAAGAAGTTGCGCCCGCGGCAGGCTGGTCTTCACAAGCTCTGGCAAAACGAGTTCAGGAAGTTGCTAAGCAAATAGACGGTGACGGTTTCGCGTTTGTGCTTCCGCCCTCGGCACAAGCACTAGCGCAATCCATGGGAGAAGCGGGGTCATGAGCATCTTGGCCTCGCCCTTCGGCGATCCGCCGGTAGCTCGCCTTGCCGGCGATTGCATGCCCCGGGGGAGCCCCTCACTTCCGGCGACGTCGGAGCGCGAAGGGCAGGAAGAAGAGCGCGGCCAGAAGGATGACGAACGGCAGAGGGCCAGCGCCCAAGAGCCCCAGGATGGCCGCTGTGCAGATCCCCGCCATGTACGCGATGCCGATCACGGCGGTAGCGCTGTCTCTGCTCTTCACATCCGCCCCGCCATCTACCGTCCCCGGGCTCGACTCGCCCACACCCGGGAGCACTGCACACAACTCTCCGCGAGCCCTGATCGGTTCATGATGATCGCCTTCTCCACGTGGACGTTGTCCCGGAGCCCTTCAAGCAGCCTGCTGTAGATCCAATGTGCGCCGATTACACGATCGAACACATCGGAAAGCCGATCGTAGTGATCGATAAGGACGACGGGGCGCGCTGAATGCGCCATCTCCAGCAGGCGTGTCAACTCGAAAGGCCCTCCGAAAGAGGGTCTCGCACGATCCGCCGAAAGATCATGCGGTCTACCGGAGATAACCGCGGATGATGGCGTAGGTAAGCGTGCTCCGCGAAGCTCGCGCGAACAACCCGCTCTGCGTCACCCACGGTCGAGACGCCCCGGAATGAGAGCGCCACGACTGGATGCCGCTGAAAGTGATGCATCGCTCGCTCGCGACGCAAGACTTCCAGACCTTGAAAGTGGGTCGATTCGTCGGTGTCTCGTTTCTCGAAGAAACAGCGGAGCATCGACAGGTAGCGCATCGGCTGCTGGCGAACGAACCAGAAGGGCGTGGCGCTACGCGTGACCTCGCAGAGCAACCAAGACGGATCCTCTGCCTTCCGTTTCGCCCGCCAAGCGTGAAAGGCAGCCGGCGTGATGCGTACCGGGCTACGCCGCAGCAACACGAGTTCCTTCACGTCGCGGCGAAGCGTGTCATCCCCGGTCGGAGCAGGTCCTCCAATCCGCTGGGAATCACGTCCTGTACCCGCACCCCGAGGCCCACGGCGATCTTTACGCAGGTCTCGACCGTGAGATTGACACGTCCATTCTCGATGCTGGACAAGGATCCCTTACTTACGCCACTGGAATCGGAAAGATTGGCCAACGACAAATTCCGGTTGAGGCGCAACTCGCGGATGCGGTCGCCAAGGGGCCTGAGAAGCGGTTGGATTGTTTTTCGACGTGGCATTCGCTATCCCTTGCGCTTCCGGGTCTGTTGAGACACCTCCACGGTGACATTGAAGGCGAGCTTGTGGATCGCTTCCCGCGCGGCCCGCTCCTCCTCGGGGGTCATGGCGTACCCTTGAAACATGGTGCGACCCTTTCGTTTCTCGGGCGGCAGGTGTTTCGCGGTGATGTAGATGCGACCATCCGACCCGAAGGCGAGCTCGGTGATCAACGCCGACGGCTCCTTGGCGACGCCGTGGCCAGCTCCGATTCGTCCATCTTTTTTGCTGGTCATATTGATCTCACTTCCGTTTTCAAAGGGGAACCCGGAGCTGCGCCCTCTCGGGTCGGGCATGATCGGGCAAGAGAGACACGATGCCCGCTCTCTCCAGCCGAAGCAGTGCGGGCACGAGGGTGCCCGAATACGACAGGTCGGGCAGCCTGTCCCGAAGCCGTGCGATTGAAACGAAGCCGTCGGAGTCCACCTGCATCCGAAGCAGCGCGAAATGGACGAGCCCCTCGGCATGAGCCTCGGCGCCCTGCTTCCGCAGCGCGCAAGCGTAATACGCGACGCGGATCGCGGCTTCCTGGTAGACCGGGTCTGCCCGCACGATATCGAGGAGGAGCTGTTCGCCGCGTTGGTCGTAGGGGACAACGCCTGCCGCGGCCAAGGTAGATCTCGTGGAGCGCGCCGACGAGGGAAGCGGAGGGAGCCGATCCGACAGACGGCGTGCACGGAAGCGCTCGCGAACGCGGTAGAACAGCGCACCAACGAGCGCCCCGAGGCGAC
>JANMGF010001612.1:0-1597 GCA_031374535.1 Polyangium sp. (in: bacteria) | reverse complement strand
GCTTCGAGCTCCTGCTCGACGACCTGTCGAGCCACGAGGCCCCCGAATCTCTCGCCTATCACCTCGGTACGGAAGAAGCTCTGCGACCCTTCGATCTCTCGGCGGGTCCGCTCTTCCGCGCGAGGCTCTTCCGCCTGCGAGACGAGGAGCATGTCCTCGTCGCGGTGATGCACCACATCATCTCGGACGGATGGTCCATGGCCATCGTGATGCGTGAGCTCTTGGCTCATTACGATGCCGCGCGCGCCGGTCGATTCGCCATTCTACCGGATCTCTCCGTGCAGTATGCCGATTATGCCGTCTGGCAGCGCAAGTGGCTCTCCGGTGACGTGCTGGAGCGCCAGCTCGCGTACTGGAAAGAGAAGCTCTCCGGCCTTTCGCCGCTCGATCTGCCTGCGGATCGGCCACGTCCGCCGCAGCCGAGCCAACGCGGCGGAATCGTTCGAATCTCGCTCACCAAGGGGCTGACCGAGGCTCTTCACGCCCTCGCCCGGCGCCGGGGGGTGACCCTGTTCATGGTGCTGCTCGCGGGATTCCAGGCGCTCTTGCATCGAATGAGTGGTCAGACCGACATCGCCGTGGGCACGCCGATCGCGGGCCGCACGCAAAAAGAGCTGGAGGGCCTCATCGGGTTCTTCGTCAACACGTTGGTATTGCGCACGAACTTCGCCCAGAATCCCAGCTTTCTGGAGGTGCTCGATCAGGTGAAGGAGACGACCCTGGACGCGTATGCCCACCAGGACATCCCCTTCGAGAAGCTCGTGGAGGAGATCTCGCCGGCGCGTGATCTCTCGAGGCAGCCGCTCTTCCAGGTGATGTTTGCACTGCAAAACACGCCTCTCGAGGGGAGCGAGCTCGGTGGCCTCGCGGCGACCTGGATCGATCTCGAAGGCGCGGAGGCGGCGAAGTTCGACCTCACGCTGAACCTCACGGAGCGCGAGGGGGCGCTCGGGGGGGCGTTGGTGTATGCGTCGGACCTCTTCGACGAAGACACCGCCAAGCGGATGGTGGAGCGGCTGGGCGCGGTGCTGGAGGAGGCGGTCCGCTCGCCCGATGCGCGTGTCTCGGACGGGCCGCTGGTGACGGCGGAGGAGTCGCGGCTCTTCGCCCTATGGAACGCGACCGAGGCGCCCTATCCACGAGCGGCTTGCATTCACGAGCTCTTCGAGGCCCAGGTGGATCGGACCCCGGAGGCCTTGGCAGTGGTCTTCGAGGACGAAGCGGTGCGTTACGACGAGCTCGATCGTCGCGCCAATCATTATGCAAACCTGCTGCGCGCGCGGGGCGTGGGCCCGGAAACGCGCGTCGGGCTTTGCCTGCCGCGGTCCGTCGAGTTGATCGTGGCGATCCTCGGAGTCTTGAAGGCTGGCGGCGCCTACGTGCCGCTGGATCCCAGTTATCCGCGCGAGCGCCTCGAATACATGCTCCGGGACAGCGGCGCGCGGCTGCTCATCACGCACGGAGAGCCGGGGGAGAGCCTCGCGGGACATGGATGTGAACGGCTGGATCCATCGCAGATGGTTGCGGCGAGTGATGCGCGGCTCCCGAGCGGCGTGCGTCCAGACAACCTGGCGTACATCATCTATACCTCGGGATC
>JANMGF010001611.1:0-4596 GCA_031374535.1 Polyangium sp. (in: bacteria) | reverse complement strand
AGGGCGTGGCCGGAATGAAGGTGGGCGAGACACGTAAACTCACGATCCCGGGGCACCTGGCCTACGGCGAGCGCGGGTATCCCGGGCTCATCCCGCCGAACGCCACGCTGATCTTCGAGGTCGAGCTGCTCGGCGTGTCCTGACCGAGCCCGCTCACTGCGGGATGCCGAGCCGACCGTGATCGACACGGAGGTTCGAAAGGGCCCGCGCGACCGCATCCGCGAGAGGACGGCCGCGCGGGATGATCTCGCCCTCGACGCCCCCCGGACGATCAAACGACCACACGAGCACCGAGCCCGCGGAGTCCCAGGGCACGAAACGCGTGCGCCCGCCGAGCGGCATGCTGCCGACGATCTCCCGACGCGCGACGTCGAGCGCAGCCACACGATCCGCCGAAAGAAGCAGCATGGAGCGGCCGTCGGGCGCGACGGAGACGTCCTCCCAGATCGTGGCCGCGAGAGCCTCGAGCAGGCGCTCGGGGCCACGTGAACGCAACACGACGACCCCGGTGTCGTCCGCATACACGAGCTCACCCGCCGCAGGACCCTCGCCGAGCGCCGTCGCGCGCGGGCTCGCATACCCGAGGACCCGAACCTCCGCCGTGGCCTCGTCGATCCGCGCGAGGGCCCCGGAGCTCACCGCGATCCAGAGGCCGGCGCCAAACGCGCCACGCGCCGCGCTCGGGCGCACGTCGTACACGTAGCCGTCCGCAGAGGCGATCGCGCGAGCAGGCGACGCTCCATCGAGGGGCGTGGCCACGAGCGTGCCGTCGAGGCGTTGCGTGAAGAGGGTGCGGCAGGGCGTGTCGACGGCGAGGACGAGGGCAGGTTCACGCGGGACCGTGGCGATCGTGGCGCCGCTCCGCGCGTCGAACACGCGCCACGTCTCGCCGTCGCGCTCCCACGCAGCGACGCGGCCGTCCTGGCAGCGGCGGAGGAGGTTGCCCTTGCGGCCGAGCTCGCGTTTGCCGTCGGCCACGCGGTAAAAACGCACCTCGTCGTCGACCTGGAACACGACGACGTCGTTGTTCTCGCGAACGACGGAGACCACCGAACGTGTCTTCGGGTCGGCGGCGGCGGGCTCGGTCGTGTCGCGGAAACGCACGAGGGGATCGATCGCCGCCGCGTCGCCGGAGAGGAGCACGAGGTCGCGGGTGACGACGCGGTCCTTTTCGAGGCGATGTCCGCCGACGAGCTCACGAGGGCCGATCGGGCGTCGTTCGAGCGCAGGGAGCTCGCCCAGGGAGGTGATGGGCACGGGGCGCTTCGGGCGAGGCACGGGGGCACAAGGCGCGCCCTTGGGAGGCGCATCGCCGGGCGCGCGGCCCCCGGGGCGGAGGTAGTGGTAGCGGCCGACGATCTTCGGGTCGGGGTTCGTGGGGTCGGTGCCGCAGATCGCGAGATCGAGGCCGCCTTCGTCCCAGCGGACGTACGAGGGGGCCTCCACGCTGTCGCCGCGGAAGATCGGCGCGTCCGGCCGCGAAGGATCGAGGATCTCGAAGGCGCTATACGCGACGACGGCGAGCAAGGAGTCACGCGGGCTGAACTGCGCGAGGACGACCGCGCTCGTGGCCTTGACCTCGGTCGCGCGGCCGTCGGCAGGCGACCAGAGGACGAGCGTCGATCGGGACGCGGCGGCGACGCGCGAGCCGTCGGGCGAGACGTCGAGCACGATGCCCTGGAAAGGATGGGTGTCGACCTCGCCGGGGCGACGCAGATCCCAGCGGAGGATGCCGTTTTCCGAGGCACACGCGAGCACGGGGGCCGCGTCCGCGACCTCGACGGCGCCCGTGCAGCGGCGAGGGGCGATCGCGGCGAGCGCGACGTCCCCATCGGGCCGCAGCCGGAAGACACGCAGCTCGCCCGTCCCCGATCGCGTGGCGAGCGCGGTGTCGAAGGGGATCGGGACACGCTCGACGAACGGCGCGTCGTGGGGGCGAACCACGAGCGTACGTGGATGTAGCTCCGAGGGATCACTCGGCTCTGCGCCTTCGGGCGCCACGCCCTGGTAGAAGGGGTCGAAGCGCAGATCGACGACGACGAGGCGCGTCAATCCTTGCGTCGCGACGAGCCACCTGTCGTCCCAGGGAAACGCGGGGTTCGTCGAGGCCTCGAGCGTGAGGAACTGCGCGCGCGGAAGGCCCTGTCCCGCGCGGAGAAGGTCGAGCGGCAAGGCCGGATCCTCCGCGCCGAACTCGATGGCCTCGGCGATCCAGGCCGCGCGATGGTAAGGGTCGTCGACGCGGCGGGAGCGGAAGAGGACCTCGGCGACGTAGGCGCGCTCCTCGGCCTCGAAGCGCGCCCGCTCGGCGCGCGCGTGCCGGTCGTCGATCGCGCGTTTGGCCACGAGGCCGCCCACGAGCAAGGCGAGCAAAAGGACGATCGAGGCGCCCTTCCAGAGCTTGCGGCGCCGCGCGAGGCGATGGCTCTCGGCGATGAACTGACGTTCGAGCGTGGTGAGTGAGCGCCGCGTCCACGCGGGCTTGCGCTCCATCTCCTCGAAGAGTGAGCCCGTGAGGAGGAAGTCCGGATGCGCGGCCGCACGATCCCAGGCGATCGCCGCCTCGCGGAGCCGCTCGAGGAAAACGAACCGCTCGGCCTCGCGGCTCCGGACCTGCTCGATCCGCGGAAACGCGGCGATCGAAGGATGCGAGAGCTCGACGCGCCCATCCCGACGCCGCCGCACGAGGCCCTCGCGCTCGAGGCGCGCAAGAACGCCTCGCGAAAGCGCCGGATCCTCGCCGAGGACCATGACGAGCTCGTCCTCGTCCCAGCGGATCGGCTTGCGATCGGTCGTCGAGAGCCGCAGCACCGCCTCGATCGCCACCGCGCGCGACGCGTCATCGAGCGAAACGAAGAGCTTCTCGGCATGCGTGGCGAGCGCGCCGACGAGCCCACCCAGCGTGCGCCACCGTTCGGCGGAGAGCACGAGGCCAGGACGCGCGGCCGTCTCCGGAGCACGTTTGTCCCAGAACGCAGCGAGCGCGAGCGCGACGAGCGGCATGCGATCATCCGCGCCGCGAAGCTCACGCTGCACATCGGCGACGATCGTGTCCGCGCCGATCGTTCGAACACCCACGAGCCGCGCCGGCCCCGTCACGATGTCGTGTACGGCCGCCGCCGGTGGTGGTCCCACGAAACGAAGCGCCGCGCGCAGGGACGCGAAGGGGGCCGCCGGATCCGCGAGGCGCGAGGCATGTTGCTCGCCGAGCGTGCAGAGCGCGCGTAGCCCGGGAGACTCGCCGCCTTCTGCGAGATCAGCGAGCAGCCGGGAGAGGCGCGTGTTCGTCCCTTCCGGCGCCGAGAGCGCCTCCTCGAGAGGATCGACGAGCAGCACGATCCCCACGGGCGCGCTCGCCGCATGACGCGCGATCTCCACGAACGACCCGCCCACGAGGGACGCGTCGACGGCCCCGAGCGCCTCGTCGAGCGCGCGATCGGGATCCTCGCCGGGACGAACGGCCACCACGACCCAGTCGTCCTTGCCGTCCACCGCGGCGCGCGCGAGGTGCGGGACGAGCCCCGCCGACGCGAGCGACGATTTGCCAGCCCCGCGCGGTCCGTACAGAACGACGACCGGCTCGAAGGCGAGCTCGCGGCCGAGACGCGCGACGTCATCGTCCCGCCCGAAGAGCAACCCCTCGGCCTCCCGCGGCAGCGGCGAGAGCCCCGTGTAGGGCGGATCCATCACGCCGAACGGTCGTTCCCACGCCTCGTCGAAGAGCGCCGCGAGCCGCCCCGGCGTGACCCCTCGTTGTTGCGGATCGACGGCCAGGAGGCGCACGAGCAGCGCGACGAGGCCACGTGGCAGCTGGGCTGCATCGGCGGAGAGATCACGCAGATGTCCACGCAAGGTCGCGTCGCGGAGATCCGACCACCACGCGCTCATCGCGGAGGGATCACCAACCACCGTCGGCTCGTCCGCGACGTCCGCGTAAGGCATGCGCCCGGTCACGAGCTTCACGACCGTCGCGGCGAGGGCATACGCATCGGCGGCGGGCGTGGGTTCGGCGAGCTCGAGGATCTCGGGCGCCATGTACCCGGGTGTCCCCACGACCGCGCGCCCCGAGCTCTGCACGCGTGTTGGGCTCGCCGAACGCGGGTCCTGCGCTGCGACGAATGCCGCCGTCTCGAGCCCCTCCCCGTCGGATGCCGGCGGCACATACGCGGGCGCCTTCGATCCGGCCCGCCGCGAGATGCCGAAATCGAGCACCTTCAGCGCGCCGTCCGTCGACAGGAACAGGTTCGCCGGCTTGAGATCCAGGTGCACCACGCCGCGCGTGTGGATCACGTCGAGCGCCGCGGCCGTGGTGCGAGCCCATCCGAGCACGCGTCGCCAGGGAATACGCGTCCGTTCTTTCAGTACTTCTGCGAGGTTCTTGCCCTCGAGCAGCTCCATCGCGACGAACGGGATCACCTCCGGCGCGCCGAGCAGGCCCGCGGCGAAGATCGTCACGAGCGAGGGGTGCCGGAACGAAGCGAGTAACTTCGCCTCCTCGGCCCAGTGCGCCGCGTCGTACGCCGTCCGCTGCAAGAGCTTCAGCGCGAGCGTGCGCAGCGGCGTGCCGTCCGGCAAGAGCTCCTCGGCCCGCCACAC
>JANMGF010001606.1:0-8081 GCA_031374535.1 Polyangium sp. (in: bacteria) | reverse complement strand
GTCGCCTCGTCCCGCGTGTGCTCGCCCGCGACGTCGTGGTGATCGACGACAGCTACAACGCGAACCCTGCCTCGTCCTCGGCCTCGATCCGCGCAGCATCCGAGATCGCGCGTGCTGAAAGCCGTCGCCTCGTCCTCGTGCTCGGCGCGATGTACGAGCTCGGCGTCGAATCCACACGCGGGCACGACGAGGTTGGACGCGCGGCGGCCGAAAGCGGCGCGGCGCTGGTCTTCGCGGTGAACGGCGACGCGCGTCGGATCGCCGATCGCGCGTCCGATGAGGGTGTCTCCGCGCGTTTCTTCGAGACGAGCCGTGACGCGGCCCCCGCCGTCGTCGCGGCTATTGAGCCTGGGGATCTGGTCCTCGTGAAGGGTTCGCGCGGCGTCGGGACCGAGCGAATCGTGCGTGCCCTCGCGGAGGTGCCCTCGTGATCTACGAGCTCTTCTACCCCCTCAAGTTCCACTACAGCTCGCTCTCCTGGCTCAACGTCCTCCGGTACATCCCGTTCCGGACCATCATGGCGACGATCACCGCCATGCTCCTGAGCTTCGTGCTCGCGCCGTGGTTCATCCGCGAGCTTCGGCGCAAGCAGATCGGGCAGGTCGTCCGCAGCGAGGGCCCTGAGACGCACAAGGTCAAGGCGGGTACGCCGACCATGGGCGGGGCGCTGATCCTGCTCTCGCTCCTCCTGCCGACGGCGCTCTGGGCCGATCTCCGCAACCCCTTCGTGCTCGCCACGACGGCCGTCACGGCAGGCTACGGCGTCATCGGTTACCTCGACGATTACCTCAAGATCAAGCGCAAGAACACGGGCGGACTGCCGGGCCGTTACAAGCTCATCGGCCAGGTCCTCATCGGCGGCTCGGCGCTCACGTACACGTTTCTTTTCACCTCCAAGCTCCCGGCCGACTGGATCGAGATCAAGACCAAGCTCGCGCTGCCTTTCGCGGCGTTCTCGAAGCACTCGATCGATCTCCCGGTCTGGTTCTACATCCCGTTCGCGCTCTTCGTCGTCGTCGCCTGGTCGAACGCCGTCAACCTCACCGACGGCCTCGACGGCCTCGCGATCGGCCCCGTCATGATCAACGCGGGCACGTACCTCATCTGGGCGTACGTGGCGGGCGCGACCATCGCGAACTTCTCGCTCGCGAACTACCTCGACATCCCGAAGATCGCCTCGGCCGGCGAGCTCGCCGTTTACTGCGGCTCGGTCATCGGCGCGGGGATCGGGTTCCTTTGGTACAACACGTACCCAGCCCAGGTCTTCATGGGCGACGTGGGATCGCTGGCGCTCGGCGGGGGCCTCGGCATGCTCGCGATCTTCACGAAAAACGAGCTTCTGAGCATCCTGCTCGGCGGCGTCTTTTTCGTCGAGACCATCAGCGTCATCGCGCAGGTGACGTCCTTCAAGCTCACGGGCAAACGCGTGTTCTTGATGGCTCCGATCCACCACCACTACGAAAAAAAGGGGTGGGCCGAGCCCAAGATCATCGTTCGGTTCTGGATCATCTCCATCCTCCTGGCGCTCGTCTCGCTGGCGTCCATGAAGCTCCGGTGAATCGATGATCCTCCAAGGAAAAACCGTTCTCGTGATCGGGCTCGGCCGCAGCGGCATCGCCGCGGCGCGGCTTTGTCTCGCCAAGGGCGCGCGCGTCACGGGGACCGACGCGGCCCCACGCGAGCGTTTGCCTTCGGAGGCCCTCGCGCTCGAATCCGAAGGCGCGGCGATCGTCGCCGGTGGGCATCCGGCCTCGCTCTTCGACGGGACAGACCTCGTGGTGATCTCGCCCGGCGTGCCTTCGTTTGCCGCGCTCGAAGCGTTCGAGAAGGCGGGCGGCGAGGTGATCGGCGAGCTCGAGCTCGCGGCGCGTTTCTTCGAAGGGACGCCCATCGCGCTCATCGGCGGGACGAACGGCAAAAGCACGACGACCGCGCTCGTGCACGCGATGCTCGAAGCGTCGGGGAAAAAGGCCTTCATCGGCGGCAACTTCGGCACGCCTCTCGCCGAGGTCGTCGGGCAATCGTTCGACGTGATCGTCCTCGAGATCTCGAGCTTCCAGGCCGAACGCGTGCCGACGTTGCACGCGCGTGTCCACGTCCTGCTCAACATCACCGAGGATCACCTCGATCGCTACCCGAGCTTCGAGGCGTACGCGAACGCCAAGGGCAACCCCTTCGTCCACATGGAGATGGACGACCTCGCCGTGATCTCCGCCGGCGACAAACTCCTCCGTCGCCAGGCCGAGCGTGGCGACGCCAGGATCGTCACGTTCAACAGCCACAGCAAATCCGCGGATGTCTACGGCGACATCGAGGCCGGCGCGATCGTCGACAACACCCGCGGCGCGCGGTACCCGCTCTCGCTCCTGCGTATCCAGGGCTTGCACAACATCGCCAACGCCTGCGCGGCCATCGCCGCCGCGTCCGGCCTCGGCGCGACCGAGGAGGGCATCCGGCGCGCGCTCGCCTCGTTCGAGGGGCTCGGCCATCGCAACGTGCTCGTCGGCGAGGTCGATGGAGTGCGTTACTACGACGACTCGAAAGGCACCAACGTCGGCGCCGCGTTCGCCGCGCTCATGGGCCTCCTCGAGCCGAAGGCCGTCCTCATCGCGGGCGGACGAGACAAACTCGGCTCGTACGATCTGCTCGTCCAGGGGCTCCGCGTGAAGGGCCGCGCGCTCGTGCTCATCGGCGAGGCCGCCGCTCGCATCGCCGATGCCGCGCGTGGCGCCCTCCCCATCGAGCGCGCCGCTTCCATGGCCGATGCCGTCGCCGCTGCGCGCCGCCTGGCCCAACCGGGTGACGCCGTTTTGCTCAGCCCTGCCTGCTCGAGCTTCGACATGTTTCGCGATTACAAGGACCGCGGCGACCAGTTCGCCCGCGCGGTCCAGGCCATGATGGGGGTCGGGGCGGAGGGCGCCGAAGGGCGACCCGGAGCCCCGAGCGTCGAAAGGAAGGTCCAATCGTGAGCGGCAGCGCCGTCCTCTCGGGCAACAACGCCGTCGGCGAGCGCCGCCATTCGAGCGCGCCGCCGCCCAGAAACCGGCTCCTCGCGCCGAGTGATCCGCCGCCCGCGCCGAAGACCGATCCCCGCGCGCCTGGCCCCGATGCGGGTGTCGTCACCACGCTCCTTCGTTCGAGCAAGGCCGGCCCCGTCGACTCGGTGCTCGCCGCGGTGGTCATCGCGCTCGTCGGCTTCGGCGTCGTGATGGTCTACAGCGCGAGCGCGATCGAGGCCACGGTTCGCCACCACGACGCGCAGTTTTTCCTCAAGCGCCAGGGCGTCTACGCGATCGTCGCGCTCTTCACGATGTGGCTCGTGAGCCGCCTCGACTACCGCAAGCTCAAGATCTTCACGTACCCGATCCTCGTCTCGGTGACGCTCATGCTCGGGCTCACCGTCATCGGCCTCGGCCACAAGGCGGGCAACGCTTACCGCTGGATCGCGATCGGGCCCATCCACATCCAGCCCGCGGAGACGGCCAAGCTCGGCATCGTCCTCTGGCTCGCGTACTCGCTCTCGAAGAAGGCCGACAAGATCAAGAGCTTCTCGGTCGGCTTCTTGCCGCACCTCATCGTCGTCGGCGTGCTCATCGTCCTCTGCTTGAAGCAGCCCGACTTCGGCAGCGCCGTCGTGCTCCTGTTCCTCACGTTCACGTTGCTCTTCGTGGCCGGCGCGCGCCTGCCGTACATCGCCGCGTTCACCATGCTCCTCGGCCTCGGCGCGACCGCGCTCGTGGCCTTCAGCGACTACCGCTACCGGCGGTACCTGGCGTTCATCGACATGGACAACCACCGCCAGGACCTCGCCTACCAGCCGTTCCAGTCGGTCATGAGCTTCGGCTCGGGCGGGTGGACGGGGCTCGGCCTGGGCAAGGGTTTGCAGGTGCTTTACCTGCCCGAGGCGCACACGGACTTCATCAGCGCGATCATCGGCGAGGAGCTTGGTTTCCTCGGCATCCTCGGGCTCGTCAGCGCCTACCTGATCATCGTGTCGCGCGGCGTGAAGATCGCGCTCGAAGCGCACGACGACTACGGCAGCTTCATGGCCTTCGGCATCGCCACGCTGTTCGGCGTGCAGGCGCTCGTCAACCTGGCCGTCGCGATGGCCATCCTGCCGACGAAGGGCCTCACCTTGCCGTTCATGAGTTACGGCGGCTCGTCGCTCCTCGTGAATGCCGCGGGCGCGGGCATCCTGCTCAGCATCAGCCGTCCGCGGACGAACGAGGTTCGCGTAGACAAACCCGCGGCCTTACGAACGAGCGCGGGCGCTCCGAGCGCGTCGGCCTTGATCGCCACCGAAGCTCGCGTCGACGCTTGGGGCTCCGGATCGCCTCCGGCGTCCTACGCCCCAAACCCCCAAGAGGGCGCAGGGAACGTGGAGGCACAGACCTCGTGACGACCGTCCTCCTCGCAGGCGGCGGCACGGGCGGCCACGTCTTCCCGATGCTCGCGGTGGGCGACGCGATCCGCGCCGCCGACCCCTCGTCCCGCGTCGTTTACGTCGGCACCGCCCGCGGCCTCGAAGCCCGCGTCGTGCCCGAACAAGGCGGCGAGCTCGAGCTGCTCGACATCCTTCCCCTGCGTGGGAGTGGTTTGTCCGGGTTCTTGAAGGGCGCAGAACACGCCGTCGCCTCGATCCCCGCGGCCCGTGATCTCGTTCGCCGCCTCGCCCCTTCGGCCGTCCTCTCCGTCGGCGGGTACGCGGGTGGCCCCGTCTGTTTCGCCGCGCGCACCCTCGGCGTCGCCGTCACCGTGCTCGAACCCAACAGCGTGATGGGCCTCTCGAACCGCCTGCTCGCGCCGTTCGCCATCCGCGCCTACACCACGTTCCCCGAGGTCGATCGTTTCTTCCGCCCGAGCATCGTGCGCCGCCTCGGCGTGCCCCTCCGCAAGGCCTTCGCCCCCGCGCCGTACGAAGCGCAGAAGGACAAACTTTCGATCCTCGTCCTCGGCGGAAGCCAGGGCGCCAAGGCCCTGAACGAGGCCGTCCCGCGCGCGATCGCCCAGGTGAAACACCAGGCCCGCGGCATCCGCGTCGTCCACCAGACCGGCCGCGAACGCGAGGTAGAGGCCCGCGCCCTCTACGACTCGCTCGGTTTGTCCGCCGTCGCCGAGGTCGTCCCTTTCATCGACGACATGGCCCGCGCGCTCGCCTCGGCCGACCTCGTCATCGCCCGCGCCGGCGCCTCCACGCTCGCCGAGCTGTGCGCCGTCGGCCGCCCCTCGATCCTCGTCCCGTACCCCTTCGCGGCCGACGATCACCAGCTCAAGAACGCTCGTTCCCTCGAGAAACGCGGCGCGGCCGTCGCGCTCTCGCAGCCCTTGGCCACGGCCGATCGCATCGCCTACGAGATCACGCGTCTCGCCGATGCGCCCGCGCGACGCGCCTCCATGGCGAGCGCCGCCGCCGCGATCGGCGCGCCCGACGCGGCCAGGGGCGTGGCTGCCGATCTGCTCGATCTTGCGCGTTTGCGGGAATCCAAGCACCGGGAAAAAGCCCGGGGAAAGACGGCATGATGTTCCGCGGGCGCGTTCGGCACATCCACTTCGTGGGCATCGGCGGCGTGGGCATGAGTGGCCTCGCGGAGATCCTCCGTTCGCTCGAGTTCGACGTCTCCGGCTCCGACGTCAAGAGCGGCGGTACGACCCAGCGCCTCGCCTCCCTCGGCGTGCGGATCGACATCGGCCATCGCGCCGACAACGTCCGCGGCGTCGACGTCGTCGTCTACTCCAGCGCGATCAACCCTCAGAACCCTGAGCTCGTCGAGGCCCGCGCCCTCGGCATCCCCGTCATCGGCCGCGCCGAGATGCTCGCCGAGCTGATGCGCGTCAAGTACGGCGTCGCCATCGCGGGTTCGCACGGAAAAACCACGACGACCTCCCTCGTCGCCACGGTCCTCCGCCACGCCGGCCTCGACCCCACCGTCGTCGTCGGCGGCAAGATGGCCGCGCTCGGTTCGAACGCGCGCCTCGGCGCCGGTGATCTGCTCGTCGCGGAGGCCGACGAGAGCGACGGCTCCTTCCTGCGCCTCACGCCCACGATCGCCGTCGTCACGAACATCGACCCCGAGCACCTCGATCACTACGGCACCCACGAGAAGATCAAGGACGCCTTCATCGAGTTCGCCGCCCGCGTGCCCTTCTACGGCCTCGCCGTGCTTTGCCTCGATCACCCGCACGTGCAGGACATCCTGCCCCGCATCCAGCGCCGCCACGTCACCTACGGCGTCTCGCCGCACGCCGACTACTGCGCGCGTGGCATCCAGTTCCGCGGCCTCGAGACGAGCTTCAACGCCTACCGGCGCGGCCAGCCCCTCGGCGGCTTCACCGTCAAGATGCCCGGCGCGCACAACGTCTTGAACTGCCTCGCCACGATCGCCGTCGCCGACGAGCTCGAGGTCCCGCTCGACGTCACCAAACAAGCCCTCGCCACGTTTGGCGGCGTTGCCCGTCGTTTCACGGTCGTCGGCGTCCACCAGGGCGTCACCCTCGTCGACGACTACGGCCATCATCCGGCCGAGATCCGCGCCACGATCGAGGCCGCGCGCCGCGCCTTCCCCGACGACACGCACCGCATCGTCGTCGCCTTCCAGCCGCACCGCTACACGCGCACCAAGGACCTCTTCGACGACTTCGTCCGCGCCTTCAACCTCGCCGACGTCCTCTTCGTCACGGACATCTACGCCGCCGGCGAGGCCCCGCTCCCCGGCGTCAACGCCGAGCGTCTCGTCCAGTCGATCCGCGAGCACGGCCATCACGACGCGACCTACGTGCCGAACAAGGCCGATCTCCCCGAGGTCATCGCCAAGATCACGCGCCCCGGCGACGTGGTCATCGCCCTCGGCGCGGGCGACATCAACAACGCGTTGAAGGGCCTGCGCGCCCGGCTCGACGGCGTCTCCGAGGCTCCAGCCGCGAGCCGGGAGGGGGGGCCATGAGTGACGCCCTGCCCACGAACCGCCGGCTGAAGAGGGCCTCCACGCCGTCCGTCGTCTCCGCGCCCCGTGATGTCGGGTCTAACGCTTGGGGCTCCGGATCGCCTTCGGCGTCCTACGCCCCAAACCCCGCACCCGAGCAAGACTCGCCGCCGCCTCCCGGGGCCACGACGAACACGATCCGCCCGCCCAAGCCGCCGAAGGCCAAGCCACGCGTCGTTTTGCCGCGTTTGACCGCGCCGAAGCTCCCCCGCGCGCTTTCGCTCCTGCTTGGCGTGATGGTGGTCCTCTCGGCCTCGGTCGCGGTCGCGTGGGGCGCGCGGCGTTACATCATGACGAGCCCGCGCTTCGCCATCCGCACGGTGCTCGTCGACGGAAACCGCCGCCTGCCGGCCGAACAAGTCGCCGGCGCTGGTGGCGTCACCGTGGGCCGCAACATCTTCGAGATGGACCTCGAGACGGCGAGCGCCGCGATCACCACCGAGCCCTGGGTCGAACGAGCCCAGGTCACGCGTACGCTCCCCTCCACGGTCCGCATCACGGTCGTCGAGCGCGAGGCCTGGGCGGTAGCCACGGTCGGCGGCGAGCTTTACCTCGTCACGCGGGACGGCGACCCTTTCAAGCGCGTCGCCGACGGCGATCCCATCGATCTGCCCGTCGTGACAGGCATCACCCCCGAGAAGGTCGCCGCCGATCGTGCGGGCGTGGTCTCGGCGCTCCGCCGCGCGCTCGATGTCGTCGAGGACATGGACCGCGCGGGCATCAGCAAGCGATACCCCATCCAGGAGGTCCACCTCGAGCGCGACGGCACGATCGTCGTGACGATCGGCAAGGACGCGATCTCGCTTTACCTCGGCCAGACGCGTTTTCGCGAGAAAATCGAGCAGGCCGCGCGGGTCCTCCTCGAGCTCGGCAAACGCAAGGCCAACCCCTCGGTGATCTTCCTGGACAACGAAGCGCACCCCGAGCGCGTCGTCGTGAGGATGCGATGATCGTCCTCGCGTCCCCGAAATTTGGCCAGTGCTCGCTGCCCATGTCAGCGTCGCCCTGCTTCGCGAGGCACTTGGCCTCCGCATCGGGTGGACGCGAATGAAGAGCAGGATGGAGCAGAGCGAGATTGTCGTCGGTCTCGACATCGGGACG
>JANMGF010001596.1:0-15858 GCA_031374535.1 Polyangium sp. (in: bacteria) | reverse complement strand
AGATTCCGCGCCGCCCCATGCCACCCATGCGGCACCTGCGGCTCCGTCCAGTGGAACAACCTCCGCGCGTCCTCCGGCGAAAGGTTCACGCACCCATGGCTCTTCGGTTGCCCGAATCGATCATGCCAGTAGGCCCCGTGCAGCGCGTACCCATCCTCGAAGTACTGCACGTACGGCACGTCGCGTAGCTCGAACTCCTCGCCCACGGCGTCCGAGTCCATCGTCACGCTCACGTACTTCGTATGGATCCGGAAGATCCCGCGCTTCGTCGCCTTGCTCGTCTCCGGATCGTCGAGCCCACTCTCACCACTCGACACCAGCGTCGCGAAGACCGCCTTCGTCCCCTCGTACGCCACGAGCACCTGCTTGGTGATGTTGATGTCGATCCACTTCTCGCCGTTTTTGCCCCACGCCGGCATCTTCTTCGCCGGATCCACGCGGCCTGCGTGGCGGTCGTCGACGTAACCGCCGTCCTTCATCTCGTAGTACAGCACGCCGCCCACGAGCTTCTGCTTGCCCGTCAGCGCCACCGCCGAGCGCCACCCGACCTCGCCGCTCTCCACGAGCTTCTTCTTCTCGTCGCTCCACACCCAGCGCTTCGCCCCGGGCCTGCGCACGAGCGCGAACGGGAAGTCGATCTCCTTGCCGATCTCGTAGCCGTGGAAATCGCTCCCGCGGATCGGGCGGAACCGGTCGGCCGGCATCACGCGGAGGTCCGTCGACACGTTGTACCGCCGGCCCTCGTGGAGGAACGTCTCGACGAACGCCACGCCGTTGCGCCGATCCACCTGGCCGAGCTTCACCAGATCGTTCGACTTCAAAAGACCCGACAGGTTCGGCACACGGCCGCCGTCCTTCAGGAAGAACGGGATGTCGTCGTCCGTGAGCCTCTGCTCCTGCGCATCCAGCGCGGGCGGCGAGGGCGCGCTCTTCCACTTCATCCACACGTCGAGCCCGTACGTCGCGCCGCTCTCCTTGTCCTTCTCCCACTTCGCGAGGTGCTTCTTCAGCCCGGGCTCTTGTTTCTTCAGGTCCTCGGACGTGGGGATACGCGCGTAGACCGGGCCGCCGCGCGTCACGATGCCGTACATGTACGGGAGCTTCTGCGTGATGTCGGGACGTCGGGTCGCGGCGCGCACGATCGGGTGGTTCAGATCGAGCGTCGCTTCGGGGCCCACGCAGACGTAGCCGTGCGGCTTGATCCTGCGCCATCCGTCCTTGCAGCCCGCCGTCCCCGCGATCTCGGGATCCATCTCGACGATCGCCCCGGCGCGCAGGTACCCCACGCGTGTCGCCTTCGGATCCGGCTTCGCCACGACGTCGGTGCGCATCGCGATGCTCGCGAGCCGCGGCGCGTCCGATGCGATCGGCGGCGGTAGATGCGCGACGCCCGCGAGATCGACGAGCAAAGGTCCGCTCGGCTCGGGCGGAGGCGCGTCCGCAGATGCGTCCGCGGCGGGGGCGCCGTCCGTGTCAGCCGCGGGCTTCGTGGAGGCGCCCGTTTCGGCCGGAGCGTCGGCAACGAGGCCCGGATCCGGTCCTTGTTTCTCGCGGCATCCGCCGAGGCTCGCCGCCACGAGGGCGAGCAGCGCGTAGCAGTAGCGTCGCATGACGGAACGCTCGTTTGCTCACGACCCGGCGTGGATGTCCAATTTTCCGCCCCCCCGCCCCCTAGCCGCGCCCGAACCGGATCACGAGGCCCAGCCAGCCGCGGCCGAGGTAGAGGAGGTTCAACGCGAGGTACATCCAGAAGAAGACATCGAGCCGATCGGCGAGCGCGAAGATCCAGAGGTGACTCGGGTAGTGGTTGAGGAACCGCAGGAACGTCATCCCGAGCGACCCGACACGCGCCACGATCGACTGCGGCTTCTTCTCGCCCACCGTCTCGTAGTGCGCCTCCGTCGGCGTCGCGTGGCCCGTGAGCTCGGGGCGGCGCACGAAGTTCGTGAGAGAGATGCCCGACGCGACGATCGCCGTGCCCGCGACGGCCGCGTAGAGAAATGCATGTCCTCCCGCGGGCCACGCGGAGCCGTCGAGGCCGAGCCCGCCCTTGCGATGCAGGTGGATGCCGATCACGCCGACGAGGAGCACGGCCTTCACCTCGTCGACGAAGAAGTCGAAGAGGTGGCCCGTGGGAGAGGCGAGCTTCTTGTACCGCGCGAGCATGCCGTCGGCGCAGTCGAGGAGGTAGGCGAGCTCGAGCACGAGCACGGCGAGGAGGCCGCCGCGGTAGGACGGGAGCGCGACGAAAAGCGCGGAGCCGGTCACCGCGACGAACAGGCTGAGCAGCGTGACCTGGTTCGGCGTGAGGGGCGTGCGATGGACCGCGGCGACGAACACGGCCGCGAGCGGGCGCATCACGTACGTGTTCCAGAGCTGATCGTGTCTCTTGCGGGTGAGGCGGTAGACCTCGAGGGGGCTGCCCGGCATGGCCGGGCGCATGCTAGCGCAGGCGATGAGCTCAGCCCGGGACGAATCCCTCGATCGCCTTGCCGAGCTCGTCCTTGGCCTTCTCGAACTCGCGCGCGTCGCCGCCCGTTTCGAGGACGAACACGTCGGCGTCGGTGACGAAGACGGTGAGCCAGAAGATGTGCGGCCGGTCGTAGATCATGCGCGTGTAGCGGAGCTGCTTGCCCTTCGCGCCGCTCTTCGTCTTGACGTCGCGCGCCTCGGCCGCCGCGTACCCGATGTTGCGGAGCTTGATGTCGATCGCGTCCGCCCAGAAGGACAGGTTGCCCTTCGGTCGGTTCGGCTCGACGCGTACGCTCACCACCACGCCCTGGGCCGTGGTCGCGCGGTAGGCGTACTCCTCCTGGTCCTCGAGCTCGACGAAGCCGTCGGGCGTCTTGAGCTTGAATCCTGGGCCGCAGCCGATCCCCACGAGGGAGGCGGCGAGGCAGAAGAGGAGCATCGAAGCTTTGTGGTTCATGGTCCTTGCCTCCTTGCCTCAGCGAAGGGTCATCAGCGCCTCGAGGCCAACCCTCGAGATCCAGTCGATGGGCAGATCGATCGTCCGCGGCGGCGGCGGCGGAGGCGGCGTGCCTTGGGCCACGACCTGCTGCTGCTTGGGCTTGGCCGTGAGATCCACGGTGATGGTCGAGAACGTCGCGCGGGCGCGGAGGAAACGCATGCGGCCTTCGATCTGATCGATCTCGCGGCCGACACGCTCGAGCTCGTGCTCGACCTGCAGCGCGTCGTTCACGTTCGCCGCTTTCGCGAGGAACTCCTGCAGGCGCTTCTGCACGCTCTTCAGGTTCGCGAGCCGCACCTCGAGGTCGTGGAACTCCTCCGACACGTCCTCCGCGTTCACGCTGCGGCGCTTGACCTCGCCGAGCTTTTCGAGCGCGTTCAAGGCGTCGCGGAAATGCCTCGACGGCACGCGGATCACGACGCCCACGTCCGAGCGCGACGCGAGGTAGCCGCCGAACGACTCGGCCATGTCGATGACCTTGTCGATCGTGCCGGGGATGACGGCCGTCTCCACGACCTCCATGCCGACGCGGCCCGTGTAGATGAGCAGCGGCGTGGCAGGCTTCTCCGCGGACTGCTGCGGCTCCGAAGCGCCTTCACCCTTCTTGGTGCCCGTGACGGGTTTTCCAGCGGGGGCCGGTGGCGGTTGCTTCGGCGCCGCCGCAGGTACGCCCATCGCCGCGCGCGCGCCCGGGGCGACGGGAGCGCGCGCGGCGGCAGGGGCCGGCGCAGGCGGGGGACCGAGGGCCGTCGGTTTCGCGCTCTCGTCGGACGATCCGCCGAAGAAGCCCGAGTCGTCGGAGCTGCTCTCGTAGCTTTCGCTCGATCCACCGCGGTCGGACATCGGCGCGGGCGAGGGCGCATCCATGGGCATCGCGCCGGCGGCCACGGGCGCGGATTCGGCCTGCGCACCGCCGCCGTAATAGGCAGGCGTTGGGGCGTAGGAAGCCGAGGGCGCCGAACCGCCGCACGCGATGGGCGAGAGCGACGTGGTGATCAAGGTGAGCGCGGTGAGCCGCGCCCGGAGGGTCCGGAACACGAGGGGCATACGAGATCTCCCGAAGCCGACGAAAAACGATAGTGTCGGTTCGAGCTTACACCGGGTCCCGCGAGACCGCGCGAGACGTTACGAACGGCTGACTCCGCCTGGCTTCCGTACCGGTGCGATCCCGGCCCTGCCGCGGTAGCCTCTCGACAAGGCCGTGTTCCACCCCCTCGTCGCCGCCTGGTTCACCCGCCGCTTCGGGGCTGCGACGCCGGTGCAATCCCGCGCCTGGCCCACGATCCAGCGGGGGGAAGACTGCCTCATCGCCGCGCCGACCGGCTCGGGCAAGACGCTTGCGGCCTTCCTCGCGTGCCTCGACAGGCTCGTGCGCGCGGGCGACGAGGGGCGGCTCGGGGATCGGATCGAGGTCGTTTACGTCTCGCCGCTGAAGGCGCTTTCGAACGACGTGCAGAAGAACCTCGCCGAGCCGATCGCCGAGCTCACCACGCTCGCCGACGAGCTTGGCCTCGCGCGCCCCGCCGTCCGTACGGCCGTGCGCACGGGAGACACGCCGGAGCGGGATCGACGGCTGCTCATCAAGAGACCCCCGCACGTGCTCGTCACGACCCCGGAGTCGCTCTTCATCCTGCTCGGCTCCGCGTCCGGTCGTCGCGCGCTTTCGGCCGTACGCACCGTGATCGTGGACGAGATCCACGCGGTCGCGTCGGACAAGCGAGGCGCGCATCTCGCCCTTTCGATCGAGCGGCTCGAGGAGCTGGTGACGGGCTCGGGTCGAGCGCGCCCGCAACGCGTGGGGCTCTCGGCGACCATGCGGCCGATCGAGGTCGCGGCGCGGCTCCTCGTCGGCGCGGGGAGGCCCCTTCCGGAGATCGTGGATGCGGGCGTGCGCCGTGATCTCGACCTCGCCGTGGAGGTGCCGCGCGACGAGCTCGGGGCCGTCTGCACGAACGAGCAGTGGGTCGAGCTTTATGATCGCGTGGCGGACCTGTGCCGCGCGCACCGGTCGACGCTCGTCTTCGTGAACACGCGCAGGCTCGTCGAGCGCGTGGCCTTGCACCTCGGCGAGCGGCTCGGCGAAGCGTCCGTGGCCGCCCATCACGGCAGCCTCTCGCGTGCCCGAAGGCTCGCGGCCGAGGTCCGTCTCAAGGCCGGCGACGTGAAGGTCGTCGTGGCGACGGCCTCGCTCGAGCTCGGCATCGACGTCGGCGCCGTGGAGCTCACCTGCCTCCTTGGATCACCGCGCTCGATCGCCACGGCCTTGCAGCGGATCGGCCGCTCGGGCCACGCGCTCGCGGCGACGCCGAAGGGAAGGTTGTTCCCCCTCACGCGCGATCAGCTCGTCGAGTGCGCGGCGATCGTGCGATCGGCGCGGCGCGGCGAGATCGATCGGATCGCCATGCGTGATGCGCCGCTCGACGTGCTCGCGCAGCAGATCGTCGCAGCCTGCGCGGCAAACGAGCGGGGCGAGGACGAGCTCTTCGACCACGTGCGGCGCGCGGCCCCGTACGCGTCTCTCTCCCGCGCGGCGTTCGACGACGTCGTACGGATGTTGGCCGAGGGCGTGTCGGCGCGGCGTGGTCGCGCGGGCGCGTTGCTCTTCCGGGACGGCGTGGGCGGCAGGCTCAAGGCGCGGCGCGGCGCGGCCCTCGCGGCGCTCACGTCGGGCGGGGCGATCCCGGACAACGGCAACTACGACGTCGTGCTCGCGGATGGGATGAAGGTCGGCTCGGTCGACGAAGACTTCGCGGTCGACTCGAGGGCGGGCGACGTTTTCCTCCTCGGATCCACGTCGTGGCGCATCCGCAGGATCGAGTCGGGCAAGGTGTGGGTCGAGGACGCGCCGGGCGCCCCGCCGACGGTGCCGTTCTGGTTCGGGGAGGGGCCTGCACGGACGCGTGAGCTCTCCGCGGAGGTGGGCGCGCTCCGCGAAGAGGTCTCGCGGAGGCTCTTCGAGGGGCGTGATCCAGGGGAGCCCGCGCGGCTCTGGCAGACGGCGGCGTGGCTCGAACAGACCTGCGCGCTCGATCGTGCCGGCGCGGTGCTGCTCTGCGAGTACGTGGCGGCGGCGCGCGCGGCGCTCGGGGAGATCCCGTCGCAGAGCGTCGTCGTGGCCGAGCGGTTCTTCGACGAGGCGGGCGGCATGCAGCTCGTCCTCCACGCGCCCTTCGGAGCCCGCATCAACCGCGCGTGGGGCCTCGCGTTACGCAAGCGCTTCTGCAGGAGCTTCGACTTCGAGCTGCAGGCGGCGGCGACCGACGACGGGGTGCTGCTCTCCCTCGGCGCGCAACACAGCTTTCCGCTCGAGGTGATCTTCGAGATGCTCCGGCCCGAGGGGGTCGTGGGTGTGCTCGAGCAGGCGGCGCTGCAGGCGCCGATGTTCGGTACGCGTTTCCGGTGGAACGCGACGCGTGCGCTCCAGATCCTGCGCTTCTCGGGCGGGCGAAAGGTGCCCGCGCCCCTCATCCGCATGCGCAGCGACGACCTCATCGCGGCCGTCTTCCCCGCGCAGCTCGGCTGCCAGGACAACCACGGGCGCGAGGCGATCCTCGAGATCCCGGATCACCCGCTGGTGCGCGAGACGATGCGCGACTGCCTGACGGAGGTGATGGACGCCGAAGGGCTCGGCGAGGTCCTCGAGCGCATCAAGAGCGGCGCGATCCGGATCGCCTCGCGCGAGACGGCCGAGCCGAGCGTTTTTTCCCACGAGATCCTGAACGCGAATCCATACGCGTTCCTCGACGACGCTCCCCTCGAGGAGCGCCGTGCGCGCGCGGTGGCGGTGCGTCGAGGCCTGCCGGCGGAGATCGCAGACCGGATCGGGGGGCTCGATCCGGAGGCGATCGAGGCCGTCACTCGGGAGGCCCGGCCCGTCGTGCGCGACGAGGACGAGCTGCACGATCTCCTGCTCGATCTCACGGCGTTGCCCGAGGACGACGCGCGATCCTTGGGGTACGAACGAATGTTCGATTCGCTCGTGCGCGCGCGCCGCGCCGCGAGGCTCGAAGGGGCGGGGATCGCTGGGCCGATGTGGGTCGCGGCCGAGCGCCGGGATCTGGCCGCGGCGATCTGGCCGGCCGCGACGTTCACGCCCGCGCTCGTGAGCCCCGCGAAGGGTGGTGGCAGGGACGCGCCCATCGAACGCGAGAGCGCGCTCGCCGGCCTCGTGCGTGGCTGGCTCGCGATCGTCGGCCCGATCCAGGCAGCCGCGCTCGCTTCGTCTCTCTCGATCGAAATCGCGGACGTCGAGATCGCCCTCGCGCGGGTGGAGGCCGACGGCGTTGTCCTCCGCGGGAGGTTCTCGCCGGACCTCGAACCGGGCGTGGTCGAGTGGTGCGACAGGCGCCTGCTCGCGCGTATCCACCGCCGCACCGTGGACGGCCTGCGCCGCGCGATCGAGCCCGCCGTGCCCGCCGAGCTCGTGCGTTTCCTGCTCGCGTGGCAGGGCGTGATCCCGGGACAACGCGCGCACGGTCCCGCCGGGCTCGCGCGGGTCGTCGAGCAGCTCCAGGGCTTCGAGATCGCCGCGGGCGCGTGGGAGAGCGAGATCCTTCCGGCGCGCGTCGAGGCCTACGATCCTTCGTGGCTCGACCTGCTTTGCTTGTCCGGCGAGGTCGCCTGGGGACGGCCCTCGCCGCGCGCCTCGGCCGGCGGAGCGCCCACACGCGCGGCTCCGATCACGCTCGCGCTCCGTCGTGATCTCCCGTGGCTGCTCGCGGAGCCGTCCGAGGAGCAGGCGCCGCCGCTCGGCGACGAAGGCTTGTCTCCCGCTGCGCGGCGCGTGCTCGGGATGCTCGGCATGGCGGGCGCGTCGTTCTTCGAGGAGATCGTCCGCGCCACCGGCCTTGCGCGGACCGAGATCGAAGAGGCGCTCTGGGAGCTCGTCTCGGCCGGGCGAATCACGGGGGACGGGTTTGCCGGGCTCCGGGGCCTGCTTGGTCCTTCCGCGCGGGCCCGCGCTCGTTCGACCCCCAAACGTTCGTCCCGCGGCGCTCCCGTGTTCGCGGCGGGGCGGTGGGCGCTCTTTCGTGCCCCAACGATCCAGGAGGCACCTCACGAGGGCGGGGCGGATCCGGCGGCCTCGATCGAGGCCCAGGCGCGGCAGCTCTTGCGGCGCTGGGGCGTCGTCTTCCGGGAGCTCTTCACCCGCGAGTCACGCGTGCCGGCGTGGCGGGATCTCGTGCGTGTCTACCGCCGCCTCGAGATGCGTGGCGAGGTCCGCGGAGGTCGCCTCGTCGCGTCCTTCGTCGGCGAGCAGTTCGCGCTGCCCGAGGCGCTCGAGGCGTTACGTGCCATCCGCAAGGCCCCGTTGCGTGGGGAGGTGGTGCGTCTCTCCGCGTGTGATCCGCTGAACCTCGTCGGGACGATCCTCCCGGGCGAGCGTGTTCCTTCGACGCTGTCGCACTTCGTCACGTACCGCGACGGGATGCCGATCGACGCGCTGGACGAGAAGGTTGCACCCCAAAAGGTGCGGGCTCGCGAACGCGCTCCCGCTCGGGCGGTCTAGCGCGCCGCGGGTGCGACCATGAACTCGCCGAACATCTCCCGCCGCGCGACCCAAGGCGTTTGTTTGCCGTTCGAGGCCGCGCGCACCCGCTCGGTCACGTAGTCGACGAGCTCGTTCACCTCGATCGCCCCGCTCCGATCGCGATCCGGCGCCTCCCCGTCGAGCGCTTCGAGCAGCGCGCTCGTGAAGAGGCCGTGCCCGCCCTGGAGATCCTTTTGCTTCGGCGGAGGCTTGCCATCCCAGGCAAGCTCGAGGCCGCGGCTCGACCCGCTCGAATTGTCGGGCGGCACCTCGTAACTGAACTGCGATCCGCGCGCCGCCGAGAACACCAGGATCCCCGTGCGATCGCCCGCGGCGAGCTCCCGCGCGAGCGCCTCGTTCGGCGCGATGACGTCCGTCGACACATACCCCGCGTGGCAAGCGTCGAGCATCATGAGCACGCGCCCGCGCGCGCCGTGGAGCGCCTTCTCGATACGGTCCCAGCCGATCCCATGCTCGATCGCGGCCGCGCGCTTGAACTCTGCGTTGCTCGTCAGGAACAACATCTTCGTCTCGTCGAGCCGCGCGCCGTGGCCGGCGAAAAACACGACGGCGAGGTCGTCCGGGCGCATCTGCGAGAGCCCCGAGAGCGCCTCGTCCACGCGCCTTACCGTCACTTCCTCGTTGAGCATCATCGTCGTGGTGATGCGTTCGAAGGGTCGATTCGGTCCGGCGAGCCGCGCGAGCGACGCCGTGACGGAGCGCGCGTCGTCGTCGGCGTAGTCGAGCTGATGCTCCGGCGACATGTTGGGGTAGCGGCTCACGCCGACCGCGACCACGTGCAGGCTCGGCTTCTCGGCGTGGGGCGAGGTCGACACGACGTCGAGCTGCTGCGGATTGCTCGCGTAGCCGTCCGCGTCGTACGCGACGAGGCTCACGCGGTTTCTGCCCGCGTGGATCGGCACGTCGAGCGAGACGCGCCCCTCGGCCGCGCACACGAGTTTTGCGGCCGCAGGTTTGCCGTCGACGAAGGCGCGTATGTGGTCCACGCGTGAAGGACTCGTCGCCAGCACGTCGAGCGCGAGCCTCCTCTCGGCGGTCTCGATCATCCTGAGCGCGCCTGGGGTCTCGACGTGTAGCCTCGGGGGCCGCGCGAGGGAGGCCGGGGCCGGCGCGTCCTCGCCTGCGAGCTTCCGCGCGACGAGGTCGGGGCGCTCGAACCGCGAGGCGAAGCGCTCGAACGAGAAGCTCTCGAGGGGATCTGGGAACGTCCACGCGATGCTCCGCGCACCGTCGAGGCTCGACCGATACGCGCCCTGGGGCGTCGCCGCCACCCACTCCCCGTTCGGCGTGGAGACCAGCGTCATGACGACCTCGCCGCGATCGGTGACGAACGACGTCGCGCCCCCATCGCCGCCGAGCACGAACAGATCACGCTTCGGATGCAGGGCGATCGCGTCGATCTTGTTGTCCGGAAGCTCGAGGCGCGTATGCACGGCGAAGGTCGACCCATCGAGCAGGCTTGGCCGTAGCCCTCCCACCACGATCGTCCCCTTGTGCCACCGCACGACCCCGTTCGTCCCCGGCTCGTGCACCTTCCGCACGCGCCCCGTGCCCGCGTCGATCTCGAGGAGCACCGACACGAACTGCTGCACCTTCGCCTTTGTCTGGAGCTGCCGTGTCGACACCACGAGCGTCTTCTTGTCCGGTGAAAACGCCGCACGCGCGAGGTTGACCTCCATCCCTCCGTCGGGCCGCTTCGCGACGCCCATCGGGATCGTCTGAAGTTTGGTGGTCCAAGCAATGGCCCCCGTGTCCGTGCGCAGGGACGTGAGCTCGCCGCCGCCGCCCACCACGAGGTGCAGGCCGTCCTTCGAGAGCGCGAAGAACCAAGGCTCCGAGGCGAGCTTCGCGAGGATCTTGCCCGGCGGCCGCCCGCTCTCCCCGAACGGATCCTTCGGCAGAGGTGGCCTCGGCCCGCGCAGATCCCATCGCTCCACGGCGACGTCGTGTTTCTCGTTGATCACCGGGAGCCCGCCGGGCCCAGCCTTCGCGACGAGCGTTCGATCCGTCCGAACCCGTACGGTCAGGAGCTCGTCGCTCGCCGGCAGGAACGAAAGGAAGCGGACGAACGATCCATTCAGGAGGTCCCACTGGCGCACGGTCCGTCCGCTCGTCGCGTCGCGCACGCGTACGCGCCAGGCGTTCGTCGCCGAGGCGAGCTGCTCTCCGCTCGGCGCATACGAGAGCGCGGTGATTGGCCCTCGATCCCGTTCGCTTTCGGTGAGCTCGGGCTTCGGGCTCCCCGAGCGTAGATCCCATCGCGTGAGGTCTCCGCGAAACGCCCCCGTGGCGAGCTCGCCCCCGTCGGGCCGCACCGCGAGCGACTCGATCGACCGAACGAGGCCCTCGATCGTGCGTACGGTGCGCATCGTTCGCACGTCCCGCACCTCGATGTTCATGCCTTCGCCGAGGTGGCTTCGGGCCGTCACGACCGTCGAGCCGTCCCGGCTCGCGACGACCAGATCACCCCGCGGCGGATCGTACGTGGAGAGCGTGACCGGCTGCGCGTCCGGGAGCGTGAAGGCCGCGACCTTCCCGTTCATGAGATCCGTCGCCCAGATCCGCCCGTTCGTGACGGTGGTGTCCCTGTACCGGCCCGGAAGGGCACGCGGCGCGGCGCCCGTCTTCAGCGAGTAGAGCGTGATCGTACCGCCTGCGGCCTGAAGGACGACGTCGTCGTTCGTGAGCCCGACGCGGGCGGGCGTATCGGCGAGCGCGCTACCAAGCGGCAGCCGATGGGTGATCGCATCGGTCGTCACGTCGACGACCACGGCCTCGCTGGGCAAGGCCACCACGATACGTTTTCCTTCGGCGTCGTAGCCGAGCGCGAGCCCGCCTTGTGCCTTCGTGCTGAGGGAGATCTCCTTGGCCACCTTCCCTGTCCTCGCGTCATGGATCGCGAGTTTGTTCGCCCCGACCGCGAGCCACTTGCCGTCCGGCGAGAGCTGGAAGGCGCCGTAATACGGGCTCGTGCTGCGTGGTCCGACGCGGCCGTCGAGGTCGATGAGTTTCACCGTGAGCCCCTCGGGTGTGCCGTCGGGCGCGTAATACGCGAGGCGCTTGCCGTCTGCGCTGAGCGACAGATCCTGCACGAGCATCCCGGCCGTCACGAACTTACGAAGCAAGAGCCCCGCGCGCAGATCCCAGATGCGTACGGTCCCGTCCTGCCCGCCCGACGCGAGCGTGCCGCCGTCGGTGCTCAACGCGATCCGCTGGATCGGTCGCTCGTGCCCGTTTTGCAGGACGAACGCGGCCTTGCTCGGATTGGACGGTAGAGGCGCGGGCTCCGGGCACGGGGGCACGGGTTTGTCGGGGTCGCTCGGGGCCTCGCCGATCGTGGCGGCCGCTGCCGGACGGCGCGCTGGCTCGGCCGCCGGCTCACGCAGGCGAATCGGCTGGACGGTCACGCTGCAGCCGGCGACGACGACGACCGCCGCGGCGAGCGCGCGCGAGAGATTTCGGAGGGAGGGCCGGGCCACGCGCCCGAGGGTACTACCGCTCGCCGCGCACGAACTCTTCGAAGATCGCCACGTCGTGAGGAGAGCCGAGCACCAGCGGGACACGCATGTGGAGCTCCGTCGGCGTCATGTCGAGGATCCGCTCGTGCCCCGTCGATGCCTTGCCGCCGGCCGACTCGAAGATGAACGCGAACGGGTTCGCCTCGTAGAGCAGACGGAGCTTGCCGTTCTTGCTTTTCTTGTCGGCCGGGTAGGCGAAGACGCCGCCCTTCATGAGGGTCCGATGCGCGTCGGCCACGAGAGAACCGACGTACCGCGCGCCGTACGGCCTGTCCGTCGCCTTGTCCTCTTCCTTGAGCCACGCGTTCCAGCGCCGCACTTCGTCGCTCCAGTACGCGGTGTTGCCCTCGTTGATCGAGTAGAGCGAGGCCCGCTCCGGGATGCGGATGTCCTCGTGCGAGAGGAAAAACTCGCCCACCGTCGGGTCGTACGTGAACCCGTGCACCCCGCCAAACCCCGTCGTGATCACGAGCATCGTCGATGAGCCGTAAAGGATGTACCCCGCGGCCACGAGCTCGCGCCCCGGCCGCAGGAAGTCCGACTCCTCGGCGCCCTCGCGATCGGCCTCCTTGCGCAGCACGCCGAAGATCGTCCCGATCGAGATGTTCACGTCGATGTTCGACGAGCCGTCGAGGGGATCGAAGACGAGCAGGTACTTCGCGCGTCGATCGGTCGACGTGACCCGGATCGACTCGAGCTCCTCACTCGCGACGGCGGCGCAATGCCCGCGGCGCCCGAGCACGCTGATGAGCGTCTCGTTGGCCTCCTCGTCGAGCTTCTGCACGAGCTCGCCCTGGACGTTCGTCTGGCCCGTGTACCCGAGCAGCCGCGCGAGGCCTGCGCGACGCACCTTGGCCGTGACGAGCTTCGCGGCGAGGCCGATCTGGTTGAGGAGCGAGGTGAACGCCCCGGTGGCGGCCGGAAAGCCGAGCTGCCCCTCGAGGATGAACGTCTCGAGCGTGATCCCGACGCGCGAAGGTCCTTCGGGCGGCGGGGCCCAGCTCAGAAGCCGCTTGTCCGAACTCGTGGTCATCGTGTCTCCCCTTCCGGTGGGCCTGCCGTCTACCACGGTCGTTCGCCCGACGTCGTCCGATTCCGGAGCTTCGGAGTTCGTTGCGGAGGAGCCTCCCGCGGCCTAGCCTGCGGGCCCGAGATCCGCCCCCAAACCACCGGAGATACGCCATGGCTCTCACCGATCGCGTCAAGCAGATCCTCTCTTGGTACTCCTCGGACAACCCCGGTACCCAGACGAACCTCGTGCGCCTGCTCGAGCACGGCGCGCTCGCCGGTACGGGCAAGCTCGTGATCCTGCCTGTGGATCAGGGCTTCGAGCATGGACCGGTGCGGTCGTTCGCGCCGAACCCCGACGCCAACGATCCCGACTACCACTTCCAGCTCGCGATCGACTCCGGATGCAACGCGTACGCCGCGCCGCTCGGCTTCCTCGAGGCCGGCGCCGCCAAGTTCGCAGGGCAGATCCCGCTCATCCTGAAGGTCAATAGCAGCGACTCGCTCGCCAAACCCGACCACCCGATCTCGGCCGTGACGGCCTCGGTCGAGGACGCCCTCCGCCTCGGCTGCGTGGGCATCGGCTACACGATCTACCCCGGCTCCGGCGCTCGCAACCGCATGTTCGAGGACCTCCGCGAGATCACGATCGAAGCCAAACGCAAGGGTCTCGTGGTCATCGTCTGGTCGTACGCGCGCGGCGCGCTGTCGAAGACCGGCGAGACGGCCATCGACGTCATCGCCTACGCCTCGCACATCGCGGCCGAGCTCGGCGCGCACATCGTGAAGGTCAAGCCGCCGACCGCGCACATCGAGCAGGACGAGGCGCGCAAGATGTACGAGAAGTACAACATCCCGATCGCCACGCTCCCCGATCGGATCCGTCACGTCATCCAGTCGACGTTCAACGGCAGGCGTGTCGTCATCTTCTCGGGCGGCGAGGCGAAGGGCGCCGACGCCGTTCTCGCCGAGGTGCGCGAGCTCGCGGCGGGCGGATCGTTTGGCTCGATCATGGGCCGCAACGCCTTCCAGAGGCCCCGCGCCGAGGGGCTCGAGCTCCTGACGAACGTCATCCGCATCTACAAGGACACGGGCTCCGCGGCCCGCTGAGCGCGCACGTCGCTACGCGCCCTGCTTGCCGCAGCGCGGCGCGGACGCACCCCGCGTCACATCCCCATCCAAAGCCGTCCATCCCTACGTGAACCGACGAGACGACCGGTCGACGAGCCTGCCGTCTCGTGATTAGATGCGCGCCCGAATCTCGCGGGGGCCGCACGTCATCGTCCAGGAGAACGCATGTCCATCAAGCTTTCCGTCGTTTCCCAGGACCCGCTTCGGACCGCCTCCGACGTCATCGTCATCGGCGTGCCCGAAGGGGCCACGACGAAGGAGGGCGTCCTCGCACAGCTCGAGGAGACGCTCGGTCCTGTCGTCTCCCGCATCGTCGAGCGTGAGGATTTCAAGGGCAAGAAGGACCAGACGCTCGACCTGCACAGGAGCGATGCTGGCGCGTCTCGTGTTCTCGTGGTGGGTCTCGGCAAGGGCCCGGTCACCGACGTCGAGGTCCGCCTGCTCGCGGCCAAGGGTGCGCGTTTCGCGCTCGGCGCCAAGGCTGAGTCGTTGACGATCGCGTTGCCCGAGGGCGTGGCGGACGCGTCGCGCGCGGCGGCCGAGGGCGCGGTGCTCGGCTCCTACCGGTACACGAGTTTCCTGACGGGGGATCGGATCCCCAAGACGAACCTCGCGCACGTCACGCTCACGAAGGCGGGCCGGGTGACGAAGGCCGATCGCGACGGCATGGCGACGGGCCACAAGGTCGGCGACGCCGTGTGCATCTCGCGCGACCTCATCAACACGCCGCCAAACGAGCTCTACCCCGAGCGCCTCGCCAAGGCGGCGGAGGACGTCGCCAAGGCGAACGGCCTCGAGTGCAAGATCTTCGACAAGGCCCAGCTCACGAAGCGCGGCATGAAGCTCATCCTCGCCGTCGGCCAGGGCAGCGCTCGGGATCCGCGCCTCGTGCACATGACGTACAAGCCGGCGAAACCCTCGAAGAAGAAGCTCGTCTTCGTCGGCAAGGGCCTCACGTTCGACAGCGGCGGTCTCTGCATCAAGCCCGCGCAGGGCATGGAAGAGATGAAGGGCGACATGGGCGGCGCGGCGAACGTGGTCGCGCTCATGGCCGCGGTCGCCGCGACCAAGCCCTCGGTCGAGGTGCACGGCATCATCGGCTCGGCCGAGAACATGCCCGACGGCAATGCTTACCGGCCCGGCGACGTCTTCGGCTCGCTCGACGGCAAGACCGTCGAGATCATCAACACCGACGCCGAAGGCCGCCTCGTGCTCGCCGACTGCCTCGCGTATGCCCGCGCGCTCGAGCCCGATCTCATCCTCGACAACGCCACGCTCACGGGCGCATGCGTCGTCGCGCTCGGCCCCACGGTCTCCGGCTTCGTCTCGAACCGCGACGAGCTCGCCGATCAGTTCCGCAAGGCGGCGAAGGCGGCGGGCGAGGCGACGTGGCAGCTGCCTCTCGTGGAGGAGCTGCGCGAGGGCCTGAAGAGCGACTGGGCCGACATCAAGCACACGGCCGATCGCTGGGGCGGCTCGATCACCGCGGCGCTCTTCCTGCGTGAGTTCGTCGGCGATACGCCCTGGATCCACGTCGATATCGCGGGTCCCTCGATGGCAACCAAGGCCTACGGGATTTATCCGAAAGGCGGGACGGGCCACGGCGTGCTGACGTTCTTGCGTCTCATCGAGCAGCTCGCCAAGAGCTGACCCGTGAACCTCCGCCGCAAGCTCGAAGT
>JANMGF010000630.1:0-7147 GCA_031374535.1 Polyangium sp. (in: bacteria) | reverse complement strand
CGCTTCCTCAAGGACGACATGGAGTTCGGCGACGAGCCCACGCTCCAGGTCCCCGCCCACCGCATCGCCGAGACCGTCGGCGACGACAACAAGAGCTGATCCCTCTCACCCACCCCCGGCCCCTCTCCAGCCCCTCTCTAGCCCCTCTCTAGCAAGGAGAGGAGAGGGGAGGGGAGAGCGTCCGCGTCTGCGGCTACTGATCGCAGTTCTCGAGGATCACGTGGCTCTCGGCGATGCCACACGTCTTGTCGCCTTCGAACACCATCGGGCAAACGAACGAGACCCAGATCTTGCCGGCCGCGACGCCCTGCCCCGTTCCTTCCGTGAAGTAGTAGTTGCAGGGCATGTCGCCGCCTGCCTGGTAGACGTCCTGCGTCCGGAAGGAGATGAACGACACGCCGCCGGTCGCCGGGCTCATCTCCGTCGCGCCTGGGCTGATCGCGGGGATCACGATGTTGAGCAGGTCGGAGCCGAGCTGCACCTTGCCGCTGACCGAGAACGGCCCCGCGCCCGAGACCGTGCAGCTCACCTTGGCGTCGGTCACGCCGTCGACGACGATGGTCGTCCTCGTCGAAGCGTCGATCTCGCCGACCTCGGTGCGGTGCGAGGCGATGGAGCACGCGGCGCCGTTGTCCGAGAAATTCACCTGAAACGCGCCCTGGGGCGTCGGCGGCACGGGATCGCTGCAACCGCCGAGCAAGGCGAACGCGACGAGCGGGAAAGCAAGACAGGCAACGCGCAGCATCGAAGGCTCCGTGGTTTCCGCGGCGCTTCCGTCGCGCCAGCGCCCCTGGTTCTACCGCATTTCCGTCGCAGGGTCGCCCCGTTCGAGCGGTGAGGTCAGCCGAGCGCGTGCTCGAGATCCTTCCAGAGATCCTCGACCGCCTCGAGCCCCACCGAGAGCCGCACGAGGCCGTCGGAGATGCCAAGCACCCGGCGCGTATCCTCCGGGACGGACGCGTGCGTCATGATCGCCGGATGCTCGGCGAGCGACTCCACGCCGCCGAGGCTCTCGGCACAAGCGAACACGTGCAGGCGCTCCAGCATGCCACGCGCCGCCGCGAGCCCTCCCTCGACCTCGATCGAGATCATGCCCCCGAACGCGCGCATCTGCCGCGCCGCCACGGCGTGATCCGGATGCGACGCGAGGCCGGGGTAGTGCACGCGCGTGACGCGCGCATGACGCTTGAGACGTTCGGCCAGCGAGAGCGCCGCCGCGCTCTGATGACGCACGCGCACGGGCAACGTCTTCAAGCCACGGAGCACGAGGTAACAATCGAACGGGCTCGGCACCGCGCCCATCGCGTTCTGCAAGAAGCCGATCCGCGGCGCGAGCTCGGGGTGCGACGTGACGATGGCCCCGCCGACGACGTCCGAGTGCCCGTTCAGGTACTTCGTCATCGAGTGCACGACGACGTCCGCGCCGAGATCGAGCGGCCTTTGCAGCATGGGCGTGGCGAACGTGTTGTCGACGACGAAGGTGATCTTCGCCTCGCGCGCGACCTCCGCGAGCGCCGCGATGTCGAAGACCTTGAGCATCGGGTTCGTCGGCGTCTCGATCCAGAGCATCCGCGTCGAGGGCCGGATCGCCGTGCGCACGGCCGAGGGATTCCGCATGTCGACGAAGCTCGACGCGATCCCCATCGGCCCCATGACCTTGTCCATCAGGCGGAACGTGCCGCCGTAGACGTCGTCGCCGCAGAGGATGTGCGCGCCCGGCGAGAGCGTGTGCAGGAGCGTGGTCGTCGCCGCGAGCCCACTCGCGAAGCCGAAGCCGTGCGTGCCGCCCTCGAGCGCCGCGACGCAAACTTCGAGCGCTCGTCGCGTGGGGTTGCCGCTGCGCGAGTACTCGTACCCCTTGTGCACCCCGGGGCTCTCCTGCGCGAACGTGCTGGCGAGCACGATCGGCATCATCACCGCTCCGCTGACCGGATCGGGCTCCTGGCCGGCGTGAATGGCGAGGGTATCCAGGGAAACCGGGAAAGGCGCGTCCTTGTTCTTCATCGGTCTGCGCGACTCTAGCGCAGGTCCGGCGCACGTGGCACCCGAGCGAATACGTCGCAGAGATCCCGAGCCGATGCGCTTCTTCGTTGTCCCGGATCCGGATCCAGCGCCGTGAACAGCGCCTCCCGTTCCGCGGCGTCGAACGCCTCTGCGTGAGATACGAGCTCGCGTCGTACCCCTCGTGTGCACACCTCGGCGAGCATGGCGGGCTCGGTGTCGGCCTCGCAGAGCGGCTCGCCCGTGGCCAGGAAAAGCAGCGTTGCGGCCATCGCGTACACGTCGCTCGCTTGCGACGACTTCGCCTCCCCGGCCGCGATCTCGGGGGCCACGTAGGGCAGCGTGCCGCGATCGTCCGTCTCGAGCTCCGGTTCGAGCCCCCGGAACCGAGCGGCCCCGAGATCCACGAACCGCACCTCGCCGAGCGGACCGAAGAGCACGTGCGCCGGCCCGAGATCCCCGTGCACGACCCCGAGGGATCCCGCTTCATCCGCGAGCGCATGGACCTCCGCGAGCGCTTCGAGCGCGAGGATCGCCACGTGCCGCACGAGCGTCCGCGGCACCCGCGAGCCCCTCTCGCGCCACCCTCGCGCGAGCGAAAGCACCGACGTGCCGGGCACGAACGTCTCCAGGAAAAACGGCCCTCGCCCGTCGCTCCCCACGCGCACGAGCCGCGGCAGCGCCGGGTGCTCGATCAGCGAGAGCAGCCGCGCCTCGCGCACCATGGCCACGCGCCCCTCCCGCGCTTCGAGCGCGCGTGGAACGAGCCGCTTGCACACGAGCTCCACGTCGCCCTCGCGCACGAGAGCCACCTCGAACACGCTCCCGCCGCCCAGCAGGCGAACGAGCTCCGTGCCCTTCGGCGCGAGGAACGACATACGAAGACGTCCTAGAGCAGCGCTTACTGGATCTGGAGGCTCAGCTCGTACCCGGCGATGGAGTCGTTGTTCCCGTACTCCTCGACCCACACGTAATACATGCCGGCCGGGAGGCTTCCGAGGACGGGGTCGCTCACCTTGGACAAGGACGAGCAGCTGTTCGTGCCGTCGTCGTCGTCCTCGACGATCTGCACGCCGTTCGCGTCGAGCAGGTGGATCTTCGTGTCGAACGAGCAAGCCGCCGCGTTGCCGATCGCGTGCGTCGCGAGCACGGGGCTCTTGCCCGCCGGGAGCACGAACGAGAAGTAGTCGACCTCGGTCCCCGGCACGATCTTGCCGCGCCAGCTCGACGTCCCGCTCCACAGCGGCGTCGCGGTCGGCGTGGTGCCGTTCGGCTCGATCTCCCACGGCGCTTCGGCCAGGCACGTGGCACCGCATCCGTCGCCTGCGGTGGTGTTCCCGTCGTCGCACTGCTCGGGCGGGTTCGCCAGGATGCCGTCGCCGCAGCCCGGCGCGCTGGCCTTTACTTTGAGCACGTACGGGCTCGACGTCTGATCGTTCAGGTACTCCTCGACCATGACGACGTACGTGCCGACGGGCAGGTTGAGCGCGCCCGCGTCGAGCACGGGGCTGATCAGCGAGCACGAGTCCACGCCGTCCTCGTCGTCCGAGACGAGGAGCTGGTTCGAGGGCGAGTAGAGGTAGATCTTCGAGTCGAACCCGCTCGGGCAGCCGCCTTGCCCGTTCGTCACCTCGATGGTGACGCTCGATCCCGGCGCCGTGACCTGGAAGCTGAAGTAGTCCTGGTCGCCCGCGGGGGAGATCGCCCCGACGACGCCGTCGTACCCCACGATCGAGTTCGCCTTGTTGTTCGGCTGGTTCGCCTCGACCTCGGTCACGTAGTTGCCTTCGAGCTGGCATGTCGGTGAGCAGCCGTCGCCCGCCGCCATGTTGCTGTCGTCGCACTGCTCGCCGACCTGCACGAAGCCGTCGCCGCACCCGGGCGCGACGAGCTCGTACGTGAGCACGTACGAGGACTGTGGCTCGTCGTTCAGGTACTCCTCGACCATGACCGTGTACTTGCCGGCGGGCAGGTTCGTCGCCGCGGCGTTCGCGAGGGGATCGAGGAGCGAGCAGGCGTCGATCCCGGAGTCGTCGTCCTGGCCGATCTGCTGCCCCGAGGCGTTGAAGAGGTAGATCTTCGAGTCGAACCCGCTCGGGCAGCCGCCTTGACCGTTGGTGACCTCGAGCCGCACGCTCGAGCCGGCCACGGCCACGTTGAAGCTGAAGAAGTCCTGATCACCCGCGGGCTGGATCGCCGCGACGACGCCGTCGGAGCCGTCGATCGATTTGGCCTGGTTGATCGGCTGGTTCGGCTCGATCTCGGTCGGGTAGTTGCCCTCGAGCTTGCAGTCCTGTGCGCAACCGTCGCCGGCCGTCGTGTTGCCGTCGTCGCACTGCTCGCCGATCTGCACGAGCCCGTCGCCGCAGCCGGGCGCCACGACCGCGATGTCGGCGACGTAGAACGGCAACGCGGCGAAGTTCGCGCTCTCGACCTGCACGGTGTACGTGCCCGCGACGAGGTTGGCCATGGCCGGGTTGTTGGCGGGAAGGAGCTGCGAGCAGGTCCCGGGCCCGCCGTCCGTGTCCGCGCCGAGGAGGCCACTCGGCCCGTAGACACGCACGGACGTCGCGACCCCGGGCGGGCATCCACCCATGCCGTCGCCCGTCGACACCTCGAGGACCGAGCCAGGCACGATGACCTGCACCGAAAACACGTCGACGTCGCCCGTCGGATAGATGGACGCCGTGAAACCCTTTGTGCCCAAAGCGAGTGGATCCGCCGTGGCGGGCAGGTTGTTTTGCTCCGTCTCCGCGGGGTAGTCCGCCGTGCCCTCGGGCGGCACGAACACGCCGCCACCGCCGCCCGAACCACTCGATGCGCTCGACGAGGACGAGCTCGACGCGGACGACGACGAAGCAGAGGACGACGACGACGCGGACGACGACGACGCGCCACCCATGCCGCCCATGCCGCCGACACCACCCATGCCGCCGACGCCGCCGACTCCACCCGTGCCGCCGGCGTTGCCCGTGTTTCCGGTCCCGCCCGAGCCTTCCTCGTCGCCGCCGTCGCCGCCTCCGCCCGAGCTCACGCTCTTGGCGCAGCCCGGGAGCGCGGCGGCCGAGAGGAGGAGGGCCGTCGTCAGGGAAGCGATCGAGGTGAAGGAGAAGAGACCACGGAAGAGGCGGCGAGGGCCCGTCGTGTGTTGATTCATCGGTCGTTCCTCGTGCACTGCGGAGGCGTGAAACACGGTGACGCGGCCGTCTGGCGCGCCAAGCATTCTCAACGATTACGGTAGCCGTCGGGCCGACGCAACGGCCGCGCACGGGCCTTCGCGAACGATGCGCGGCGAGGTGCAAAGCGCGCAGGAACGTGCCAAGAGCCTTCCTGATGCGACCCGTGATCCAGAGCATCGTCGACGACCTTCACGCACGTCATCACCGGTCGGGTCGGGTGGACCTCAACGACATCGCGGAGGTCATCGGCTCGCGCGCCGTCTCGTACGAAGAGGTCGATCACATCGTTGATCGCCTGGAGGCGCTGGGCCTCGTGGTCGGCGAGCCCCTCGACGCGACCGAGGTGGGCGTGATGAGGCGGGTCCTCGGCGCCGCGCGTACGCTGCGTTCGTCGCTCGGACGGAACCCGACCATCGCCGAGATCGCCGTGTCCTCGGGGCATCCGGCGCACGTGGTCCGCCGCGCCCTCGAGCGAGGCGTCTCGCCGCGCGTGGTACGGAGCTACTAGCCTGATAGGATGAGGCCGTGCCTTTCGGCCCGCGCCTCTCCGTGGCTCTTGCCCTGCTCGCGACGACGATCGCGCCCCGGACGCTCGCGGAGAGCCCGAAGGCCGCGCCGCCGCCGAAGGAAGCGGTGCAGCTCTCGGCCGACCAGCTCGACATCGACATCGCTGGCAAGCGCGCGGTGCTGGAGGGCCACGTGCGCCTCGAAAAGGGCGGCCTCCTGGTGCGCGCCCCGCGTGTCGAGGTGCGTTACGACGAGGTGCCGAACGTGACGTGGGCGAAAGGCTCGGGCGGGGTCGTCGCCGACGTGAAAGGCGTGCGCGCCGAGGCGCCCGAGGTGGAGATCGATCTCGGCAAACAAATGCTGACGTTGCGGGGAGGCGTGCGCCTCGCGCGAGGCACGGGGTGGATCAGCGCGGAGCGGGCGACGATTGATCTCGTGAGCCTGAAGGTATCGTTATCCGAGGTGAAGGGTGCGCTGCCGGTGCCGGAGGGGGCGGGGGAGAAGAAGTAGCGGTGGCATTGCGGGAAAACGTTTTACCGGCCAGACGTTTGTCCCTCTCAGCTCTCCCGGTCTCCGCGGGGTGCGCGTCCCGCTCCCGCGTTCCCTTCCGCCTTTCGCGCGTCGCGGCGTAGATCCTCGATATACGCCCGCGCCTCGGCCTCGGTGGCGAGGAACTTGATCGGGGCCTTTGGGCGTGCAGGGATCAGCAGAACGGAGGCCTTGATCGCGAGATTGGCGATCGCGCGCTGGTTGAAGCTGCCGCCGAAGATGGCCGTGCCCCGGATGCGGTCGTTACTATCGGACTCGATGGCGAATTTGCGCGCGTCGCTACGCACGTGCCCCATGCGCGTGATGTCCGCAAGCCAGAAGACCGATTCCCCCACATGCACGAACGCCGTCCGGACCGCCTCGAGCATGCACTGCATGTTCGCCAGGGTCACCTCGCCGACATGAGCGCGGTCGAGTTCGCTCGAATGCCTTTCTCTACGTGGGCGGCTCCACCTTGGAGTACCCTCTCCCCTTGCCCGATGACCCACCCCGAGGACCTTCATCCCTACGACGACAAGACGCGCCGCTTCCGCCACGACGACGAGGACCCGTCGCGGCGCGCTCGCGCCCTCGCGCTCATCGCAAATTGGCTCGGCCTTTCGGCACCCCCTCCGCTTGCGGGCCTGCGATACGATCTGCGCTTCTACAGCGGCGGCATGGGCAGCTTCGATTCCACATTCGTCGCCTTCCCTTGTTCGCCTGCGGAGGTGGATGCGATCGTCGCGCGTCTCGGGCTCGCGACGCCCGAGGCGGCCCTGGCCGACAAGGAGTGGCACGACGATTTCGAGTGGCTCGTGCTCAACGAGGACGAGCCGCGACCGCTGCCGGAGGCGGTGGCGGCCTTCGTCGAAGAGAACCGGACCGAATTCCAGCCGAGCCCCGACGAACGCGCTCGCGTTTGGTTTTTTCGG